>JAUHWE010000057.1 GCA_030424825.1 Verrucomicrobiia bacterium | reverse complement strand
GGAGTGGGACTTCTGGGAACGACGATGAAGGCGTCCACGGTAGCGGATATCGTCTTCGCGGAATTCGAGAATGCGATCGTCAACGTGAGTGAGCCGGCCGAGCCGGACGGGTCAACTTCAGCAGTCTTTTTCACGGGTCATGTGGGTTCCTACGCCGTTCCGGGCTCTGGCATGGAAGCGGTCGTCCCATCGGCCGCGGATACGGGATTGAGCCTGACGCAGAGCGCTATGGGGCAAGCGTTTTCGTCCAATGAGCCCTACTCCGACTTTATCACTACTCAGATACAGATTGCTCAGGATATCCTCTATCCAGGCCAAGGACTGTCGCGGGAGCAAATCGAAGGGAGCGGTGCTTCCTTCCGCTACAAGCCGCTCCTCTTCGGAACAGATAGCGAGGGGGCGACGAGTTTAAACTTTGAAAGAATAGAAGATTGGTACGGAGATCCTGAGAGAGCGTCCGCAGAAAACGCGATCGAGTTCCTGGCAACCGGTTTGAAAATAGCGCCGGGAGACAAACGGCTGCGGAACGCTATTCTCGACGCCTACTACGATTTAGCAGTGGCAGAAACTCAGTTCATTAAAATCAAGCAGGGCACGCTTTCCGAATGGCGCCTCGGGTTTCTGCCTGATCCAGAGGGCGGTTTCATTGTCAATGAGGAGATTGCTCTCTACGAGAGTATCATAGATGACTACCGCTTCGTTCTGGGTGAATACAGGGAATTCTTGAGCAAAGAATTTTCTCAGGACGTGAGCCATTTTGACGAGGACGCCCCCGCTGGAATTCCCTTTGGAGCCTTCGTCTTCCAAGACCAGCAACCCGAGCGTAACCAGAATGCCATGACCTTTGTAGACGAGGATGGCATACTGAAAACGGTCCCCGACTACGATCCTGAAGCGGGAGATCCAACGCCTTCTGAAGAGGAACGGGTACTGCTGTCGGGGTATAAGGACTATGCTCTGGTGGCGACACTGCTGCGGGACTACGGCGATGCCGCGGCGGAGCTGGCTCGTCTGTACGGCCTGAGAAAGCTAAAGGATTCTGAGAACGACGATATCCAGAAGGGGTTGGCTACGATTTCGCAAGTCCAGCAAGACCTCTTCACTTCCATCGCGTTCTTAAGGGGGATATTGCCTGACTACGAACCCGTCGCCGCAGACGGTACAGGGATTGCCGAAACGCTGAACGGTATCAAAGTGGCTCAGGCTGATCTGAACAGCGCTAAGGTGTTTCTCCAAGGGAGCGCCAATGCCTTGGGATTCGACCCCGACTTTCTAGTTCTTATCCAAGAGTTTCCAGACAGTACAGAGGGAAATCAATTCGATTCCTACGATGCCATGATTCGCTGGATACGGAATACAAGCACCAGCCCCCTGAATTTTGCAGAATCCGCATACAACACTGCGTTTACAAACTACGAAAAGTACAAGGGTTTCGCGGACCAGCTCTTCAATGAATTGAGCGGGATCAATACGACCATGTCCCAACGCTATTTCGAGATAACGGGTTACGATCCGGAAGAGCCTGGCAACCATCGGGAAGAGCCGAGGGAAGGAAGCGAATTGTTCCTGATCGAATCGGCGATCGAACAACTTGAAGCGAAGTCTGAACAACTGCGACAACTCGACGCTCAGATAGACGGTAGCCTCGTTACTGCTGAGAACAGCGTATCCACAGCCAAAGGATTGAAGGGCAGCATTGACAGTGCGTTGAACCGTTACCAAGGGACGATCAGCACGCAACGAGATGTCATTACAAAATGGAACAAGAACCAGGCGATTTCCCAAGCTTCTTATGATACCGTCAGTGATGTAGCTTCTATGAGTAAGGCGGACGATTTGCTTTTTGGCGGCTGGATTGGAGTGGGCGCTACCGCTGTCGCAGGAGCGGTAAATATTCACTTGCAGGGCAGAGGTGAACAGAGGAAGGGGGATGCGGAGAAAGCGCTCGATCTTGCGGGAGCGGAATTTGAAGCGGCACTCGAGGCGAACGATACGGAACTCGTGGTTAACCAGGCGATTGAGAACCGCGATTCTCTCCGGCGCGACAAGATTAGCAATACCCTGCAGACGTTGGACAACGACTCGTTGCTGAGCCAGGAAGTAGCCAGAAGAGCCGCCGCTTATCGCGAGCTGGATCGCTTGGTAAGTAATCGAGAGTCCTCTGTCGAAGGACTCGCCAATCGCTATTATGCCGATCCTGTTCACTATCTCCGTTCGCAGAATGACATGATAAAAGCGGACAACGCGTTCCGAGAAGCTCAGGAATGGGTTTTCTACACCTTGCGCGCCCTTGAATTCAAATGGAATAAGGATTTCCAAATCAACTATCTCGATAAGGACTGGTCGCTCGAAACGCTGTTCAAACTGCGGAATTTCCTCGAGCTTAATGAAATGGTGGGCGCTCTGGAGCAGTTTAACACCGTCAATCTCGTCGGTTTCAACCGGGAAGCCTTTGTCGACAAAATTTCCATACGTGACGATGTGCTGGCCCCCAATCCGCGATCCGGCGAGGATGACGGCCTGCGATTCGATTTCGAGACAGGAGAGACGGTTAGCCCAACGGAACTCATGCGTCGAAAACTAGACCGTAGTCGAGACGATGACGGCAATATAGTCATTCGATTGGACACTTTTTCGCTCGATAAGAACGATGGCTTTTTCTTTCTTGGCCCCGACTACCGCAGCAACGGGTCTGTCCTCTCTGCCGGCAAGTACCTCGACAAGATCGACTGGATCAAGCTCAACGCAGTCACTTCGGAATCGTCCGTCGTGAAGACCGCGATCTTAAGTTATTCTGGCACCTGCTACGTCCGCAATCGAGTCCCTCCCTGCGCAACGGGCGGGAATCCATTCGAGCTGAATGGCGAATACCGGAAATTCCCTTTCCGCTACTTCTACACCCTCGACAATGGAGCCAACTGGCTCACCCGTTCCGACCAGCAGGATACCGTGAAGATGCTCCTCTCATCTGAATCTACTGAGCCAGAAAAAGGAGTCTCGAACTCGACCTTGGAAAACAACTTCCTCAAGGAGCGCAGCGTCGCGGCCACCGATCTCATCATCACCATTCCCCAGGACAATATCGATCTCTCAAAACTGGATGACTTCGAGATCTACATCAACCACCTGTTCGTTTCCCGCGAAGTCCCCAATTGTAACTAAGAATTTAATACACATATGATCATGAAGAAAACCAATATTATTTTCTTGCCCTTGTTGCTCGCCGTTTCGGCCTGGGCCCAGCCAAATTACTTCAACTACCAAGGCGTGCTCAAAGATGATCAGGGAGAGCCTTTGGATACAGGGGCTTATCAGATGGAGTTCAACATTTACGATGTCGCTCTAGACGGGGATCCCATCTGGGGCCCCTTCCTCTTCGACGACGGCACGGATGAAGGCCATACCAAAATGGTCCAGGTAGCCAATGGACGCTTCAATGTCATCCTCGGCCCGACCGATACGACCGGACGAAGCCTCTCCGAGGTATTTAGTGGGGGCGATACCGCGTATGTGCAGCTTCGCGTGGGAACGGGCGACCCGATTCTTCCCCGCCAGCAAATCCTGTCGACGCCCTACGCTTTCAAAGCCGCAACCGCTGTAACTGCGAATAGTGCCGCAACGGCTACAACCGCCGGCTCAGCCAGTTCCGCGAGCGAGCTCACGGGACTTGAGTGGAATGCCCCCGGTGAAACCAGAGCGATTGTCACGATAGGAGGCGAAGAAAAACTGGGCATAGGAAACCCTGGCAAAGGAGGCAATGGCACATTGGATGTCTCGGCTGGTCATGTCTTTGTCGATGAGGATTTTGGCATCTTCTCTACCGATGAAACGGGCAATTTGGAAGCAGGATTCGACAGCGACCTCGACGGGAACCTGCATAGTGACAGCCAGGGAACCAGAAAGGTCGACCTCACCTCAGATCGGCTTGTGCCAACCGTCAACGCAACAAGCATTACGGGTGGCGCTCCCGGACTCTACTTGGGATCTTCAAGCAGAAGATGGAAGGCAGTCTATTCAGTGACCGGTTCCATTCAAACCTCTGACCGCCGTCTCAAGACCCATATTGAGGATCTCGAGTACGGATTGGACGAAGTGTTGAAGATGCGCCCTACTCGATACCATTGGAAGTCAGATCCAACGGGTGCTAACAACATTGGATTGATTGGACAGGAACTGCAGGAAATCATTCCAGAAGCAGTAGACATCGGCAATGACGAGGATCAAACTTTGGGAGTTAAATACTCAGATGTAATTCCAGTCCTTATCAACGCGACTAAAGAGCAGCAGGAGTATATCGAATCGCTGCGTAAGGAAATCCAAAGCCTCGAAGATCGGCTCCAGGCGCTGGAAGCCAAACTGGGAGAACTCTAGAACGGTAGCTCAAGAGTAGCTCGGTGCTTTAGCCTGAGCAGCTTTCGGTCATGGTCTTCATTATCTTATTCGACCTCGTTAGTCAGTAGGATTAATTTACTCTCTATTCAGAATCAATCGGTAGACTGTAGGATTATCCAAATCCGCTTCGATTTTGATCGACGAGCGAAGGCTCTGCGGGTCGTGAACTTCGGATGAGTACTCAAAAGACACATCGGTCCAATTTGATGAGGCTTTTAGGCTTTGCGCATTCCAGGAAATTTCATCCCAACCTCTCATCTCGTAGAAAGAAAATTGAAATACCTCGCCGTCGAAGCTAACTGTAAAAGGGACATTTCCTTCGGGGAATCTAGGCGAACGCAAAAGAGTAGCTTCCATTAGATTGGGCAATCCGTCTTTGTCGGGATCTGCATGGGGACCCGAAATGCTTGGGTCTTCCAATTCAATGGGTTCGAAGTAGTGGGTGAGCCAATCATCATAGTGAAAAGTGAAGGTGGCTCTTACTGAGTGATCATCACTGACTGTAATCCTTTCCTCCGGATTGTCTGAAATAAAGTCGCCACTCCATTCATGGAATCTCCATCCGGGAAGTGGAATCGCCTCCAATTCGATCGTTTCACCTGACAGAATCGATAGGCCTTCAGGATTCGATTTAACTATCCCACCACCTAGCACATCGATTTCTAAGCGGTGCACACGAGCAAATGTAGCTTCAATCAACCTATCTTCCGTAGCTGAAAAGCTCGCTGGCGTAAGAACACCATCGTAGTCTCCTCCCCACCCCACAAACCGGTTTTGAATTTCTGGTACTGGGAATAGTTCGACGAGGCTATTCTTGGCGACGTTATCTAGGTTGATGAAGCTTTCTACGTATCCATTACCGGTTACAACTATCTTTAAATTCACTTCGTCAATTATGCCAATCGGCGTAGGGTGTAGGTAGCGATTGTTGTGTTCATTCATTTCAAATGACACATCCCCAACGTCAACATGGCCTCCGAGGTACCAGGCACCGGCATCGATGCCATTGGGAACTTGGAGGTCGAAGGGAACCTGTATCGAGCTACCTGGACTTAGGCTTAAAGGCTCGATATTCAAACGAGATAGATGGATGGGCTTTCCTCGTTCCGAAGGGTCGCTTTGGGCGAATATCTCGAGTACAGTGCCTTCGGAAATGCGAACCGTTTCCAGTCCCCAGTTCGCGATCTCCACTGCGCCGCTGAATCGATCACCTACCCTGCGAGCCGTACTTCCATCGAGAACGTCGATTTTAGCGATGGCAAGATCCCCAAGTGGAATGATGCCCAGATAGCCTTTATCAGATTTAAGGGTGAGTATGTTGTCGTCTACTGAAAGGTGCGTTGCTCCGAGTCGCCGATTGAGAACGGCGAACGCATTCACCTTGTCCGGAGTCGCATGATGATAAATAAATTCCCCGTTGATAAAGGTGCCCGATTCAGATCCTTCTATCCCGGCGAAATGGCTCGGCAACTCTCCAATCTTAACGAAGGGGCGACTTTGAGTGTAGGTGAATTCCGACCACGTGGAAAAATCGGAAGTCGTGCGCACTCTTCTAGTATCAATGTGAGTATCCAGATAGAATCGATATTCATTTTGAGTATAAGCGAGTCCGGAAATATGGTCGTTGAATGGTCTTTGAACTTTCTCCCAATTCGTGAAGTTGCTCGATAATAAGAAAAACGAAGGGTCTACATCAATAATCGCCTGACCATTGTTTAGAATGTGAACGAAATCCGCAGGCGGGGGTTCGTATCCAAAATCTATCACTTGCCAGTCCACACCATCTTTCGAAGCGAAGGCGTTACGACCTGAGTCGATCGACATCAGATGTGTGGAGGTTGCAAATAACTCTCCAATACTGACCGGAGGATCCAAGTCTATTTTCGAAAAAATCTCTCCGTCAGTGGATATTTCGAGACGCGAGTCTCCCCACGATTCTATAGCTAGGTGAGTATCTGTTGCTGCTACCGAACCTGCGGACGGAATCTCTAAATTAACAAGCCCTTGCTCTTTGTCGAATCGGTGCAACCAATTATCGATAGATACGAATAAACGGCCTTTGAACCATGCGTGGCCCTCGACTTTCGTCTGATCCCAGTACAAACCGCTTTCCTCTATCCAGCTCAATCCATCTGCCGAAGTTGCACTGGCTCCTGAGGGGCCAACAGCGATAAAGAAATCTCCCGTCCACTCGATCGCGCTGTATTCACCAGACAATCCGGTATCATGCCATGGTCCCTTGTTTAGCGATATCCGCAAGTGTCCCCGGACTGGGAAGCTCCAAAGATTTTCAGTCCATAAACCAACAGATACGGGCCCATTGGTGGCAGAGTCGATCATTTTAAATGCCCCGAACTCATCAAGCGTCGACTCGCTCCATGTTTTGTAGTCGTTGGTCTCATACAGGTGTGTAATTTTTTCAAAAGGCGTATTTTGCGTTATGCTGGCGACGGTAATTCTATCTTCGGAATTAGAAAGGCTTACGATCTCTCCTTCCGGAATTATTACACTAAGAGTCCAATCAACCCCGTTCGGAGAAAAGTATATATTGTTATCGCTGGTTGCGGCGGCGAAGAAGCCATTGAACGCGCCAATGTCAACAATTCCCGATCCGTCAATTGAGTCGCCAACAGTCCAATTGCTACCAACTTGAAGATTCCCTGTTCCAATGACTGCAGGACCGAATTCATCTTCGTTCGTAACGAACTTCCCGAGCAGGAGCCCATTATTGATGACCAGATCCTGTATCAACATATCTTCGAAGGGAGTCACAGAACGCCAGTCCAAGCCGCTTTTGGAGTAAAAGATCACCCCTGATTTCCTACTGCTTTCTCCAGCGTTAACATACAGATAAAAGGTCTCGTCAATCAACTCGAACATAGAGAAGGAATAGTTCAAGCCACCGCCTACGCTGACGACGTTCCAGGTCGTTCCGTCGTTTGATTGGATAACCTCAAGATCTGAGTTTAATGCAACAATCGATTCCTCGTTGGCTAGGATGCGGCTGAAAATTCCGTATTGTGGAAACGGAACGCTTCTCCACTCATGACCATTTTTAGATTTCTGCAAACTGCCCTGCGAAGAGATGCGGTAGACGTGCTCCTTGAATCGAGTTACCGCTGTAATATCGTCAAACTTTGGATTAATTGATTGAGGCGTAGGAACGAGAGAGACGACCTTCTCCTCGGCGGCAACGTAGCTCACTCCTTCGGTAGCCGCTCGTATCTCGATATCGATAGTTCCGAAAGAGCGGGGTCGCCATTCTAGATTAAAGTTAGGGGAGAGCGCTTCCGCTTCCTTCCGTCCATTGGCCCATACCTCTACCTTTTCTAGCTTCCCGAAAGGATCTACGATCCGTTCCTTTAAATCGAATGGGCTTAGCGGATTGGCAAACTTTATTTCTTGGCCAAGTCGAATATCAATAATAGGCTCGCTAATGGAATCCACGTCTCCCGGACCAGAGTAGGAGGATAGATCTTCAGGTAGTGGATCTCCAAGTTTTCCAGAATGGATAAGACCTTTTTCTGAAACCAGTACTATGACGCCGTTACTGTGGGCCATCGAAAAGTACTGGTCAGTGCTCAATTCTGGGGGAGCGTTAACAGGAACGATTTCGAGGGAGTTGTCTGAGTAACTGTAGGATGGAAAGTCGCCTCTGTGAAATAGCCAAACCCCACCACTGGCATAAATATCCCTGTGAAAACCGCGAGGGAACGTGGGCTGCCAATCGATTCCGTCCGCCGAAACGACTGGGCTTTCTCTAATCGATGCTAAATCCGCGAGCAAGAACTCGTTGCCGGAAAAGAGTGCTCGTTCGTTACTGTAAAATTGATCCCCTTTTTCCCAATTCTTGCCATCGACGGATCGGAACGCTTCGAAGCCGTTGCCTCCTACGAATACTCCATTGCCATAAGCGATATCCCTTGGATACGCACTTCCTTTGTGGGTCGACCAATCGATCGCATTACCAGAAACCGCGATAAGTCTTTCCGTGAAGTCGTTAGGTTCTTGGGCTTCAGCGACGAAGACGGAGTTCCCGTAGAACACTTTTCTCAGCTCGAAATTGGTTGGCAGATTAAAAGTCGTCCAAGTTCGGAAATCGGTGGTCCAAGCACCAATGAAGACGTCGCTAAAAACGTAAAATCTGCCCCTCTCGCTATCAAAACTAATCTCCTTAATTCTACCTTGAATCCCTGGTTCAAGCTTTATCCATGTTTTACCATCCGCAGATTGATAGAGGGCATTAACGCTGCCCAACATGAAGAATTGCCGCTCGAGCTCTTTAACCTGCAGATTCCCGCTGTCATCGAAGTCCGGCCAAAAGGTTCGTTCCTCATGACGATTCTGTTCCTCTGCAATAATCAGAGCTTGGTTTGTAAATAGCGTTCCAAAGCTGCCGTTCGCCTTAAGGTAATAGAATCCACTGTCACTGTCCGAGGCATCAGTAATTTTTAAAATCGAGTCTACCGCTTCAGTGATTGGAGAGCCGTTCTTAAACCATTGGTATTCCACGGGTGAGTCAGATTCGATGCCGCCATACAAAAAGGTATTGCCGCCGTAAGGAACCGTAACTGAAGACGGATTGAGCGCTACGCCTTTGCCCGTGAACGCTAGATCGAGCATGCCTGCCTCAGACGTCTGTGAGGTGATCCCATTGGAGACCACTACCTTGTAGGCTCCCACATAGTCTGTGTTAATATCAGTGAGGATCAGTCGGGCCGAATTCTGGTTAGGCAGTGTTCGCCCATCAAAATACCATTGGTAGGAGGTAAAAACGGATTGGTTCGCAGTAACGGAAAAAATCGCTGTACCGCCTACCTGTTGCCTAACGTCACTAGGATGTCTCTCAATGACCATTGGCTTGAGCAGCCCTCCCTTTAGTTTAAGCTGGCCCGATTCTCCTGTTTTATTGCCAGCGGCTATGAAGTAGGTCGTACCTGCGAGTCCTTGGAAGGACAGTGAACTCGATTTCGTATCCGTATTCGCATTATCGTTGGATGAAATCAATGTGAGAGCCTTGATTTCGTCTCCAGTATAAACCGCAAGGCTTGTGTCGAAGTCCGACCCTTCAGTGTCGATTTTTACGAGAGCTGATTCTGATGGGCGAAATGACCACCAAAGCGTCTGGTCGGAGAGAAGTCCCGCATGGATTGGCTCTCCCTGTTCAACGGTAGCGCCAACGAGAGAAGTGGAAATTGTGAATTCGTCACCCTCAATTGGAGAAGCACCCGCTAGGTCATCGTTTGCTGGTCTCTGGCTCAAACGCAATTCGAATTGCCCACTCGAATTTTCCCTTCCGGATATTGCAATCCTATAAATCGCTCCCCTCCGGGCCGTGAACCGAGCAGGAATACCGGACGCTCCCTTCGCAACGGACTTCAGTCCGGAAATAGTATTTCCCGTATAGACTTCAAAGTCTAAATCGATCTCAACGCTACTTACCGCAATTTCTGCAGCTGTTGGCTCGTCATAGACTAGGATAGCCCAAACCGTAGTTTCTGAGGTACTACCGTTGTGATTAGGCTCAAATTCTTCCCTAGTAGATTCGATGTTGTTGAGGCTTATACTGGTCCGGCTCGGGAACAATCTAATGCCTTTATCAAAACTATCATAGTAGGGGCCAGTTTTAAGGTTCCTTATGGCATTGTTCACATTCAGCAATCCAGAGCCCGAATTGCGCTTTTCCAAATGCTGAAAGCGAGTGAGACCATTCAAGATTCGGTCTCTTCGCTCTAAAGCCGTGAGGCTAGGAGTATCTGCTTGTAACAGAGCGAGCGTTCCCGAAACCATCGGAGCCGCCATTGAAGTCCCAGACATCGCTTTGTATCCGCCTTCCTCAACGAGGTAGGTTGAATAAATCTCACTACCGGGAGCAGCGAGATCCACCGACTCAAAACCTGAATTTGAAAAGGAGGACTGTCGACCCAGACGATCGGAAGCGGAAACTGAAATTAAAAAGTCGCTTGTTAAGCTGGCTGGATAATAAGGAGACGCATCAATATTCTGGAAGTCGTTTCCGGCAGAAGCTACGGCCAGTCCGTCGAAATCGCCAATTGATTCAATGGCTTCCTCAAGAATCGAGCTCTTCGAGAAGCTGCCAAAACTCATATTCAGGATTTTTGCGCCAATTGTATTTGCATAGTCGATTCCTTGAACGATTGCCGATGTCGGACCGTAGCCCTCGTCATTTAACACTTGTATACCTACCAGATCCGCCTCCCAGGCTACTCCTGTTACCCCCACACCATTGTTGCCGCTAGCCGCAGCGATACCCGCAACATGAGTACCGTGTCCATTCAGGTCATCGATTTCTGCCGAGGATCTTACGAACGAGTAGCCATGTAAGTCATCAACGAGACCGTTTTGATCGTCGTCTATTCCATTTCCAGAGATTTCCCTATCGTTTCTCCACAAGTTTGGTTTGAGATCCTCATGATCGATATCGATGCCAGTATCCAAAATTGCGATCTTCACTCCCTCTGTGCCAGTGGCAACATTCCAAGCTTGGGGTAATCCAATTGACCCCTCCCCTAATTCTTGGTACGCCCACTGATCAGTTCCGAAGCCGGGGTCGTCTGGTGTCCTCGTGACCCAGTAGATTAAGTCTGGCTCGATCAACGCTTCCTGAGTTACTTTTGATAAATGTTTAATCGCTCGATCGTACTTGCCAATTTCAGTGAACTCTGGAACCCGAATTACATAATAGTCGAGTGTAGGCGAGAGTCGGTTCCAAGAGTATCCGAGATCTGTTAGTTCATATGCTTTTGACTGAGTGAGTTTCGCCAAGATTTGGTCGGCCCGCATGAGCCTAAAATTTTGATACGCGGCAGCATCTCCGGCATCGGTTTCCACTTCCAGTCGCAACCAGCCATTGGTCCGTTCGTCCCAGAGCAATGCAGTAGTGACCGCGGCGCTGGAATCAGTCGATTTCCCCTCTGCGGTCCACAGGAGATTAAAAGGACCCAGCTTATCCTCGTTATTGTCGGTTGAGCTTGCGGTTTCACCCATCCAAATCTCGGGTAAATCAGGGAGTCGAATATCAATTTTATTAGTAGTGCTTGTAGAAATATCGACAGCATCCAACGGTTCTTCGTCTCCCATATCTGGCTTTAGAAAGACGAACCATACTAGAACCAATGAGCAAAAAACGAATAGGATGGATAAACGCTGGTAGTTCATGTTTGGCGCGAAAGAAGAGGATAGACAGACAGAAACGTCAAGGATTCGAGAGTCGGAAAGGGGTAACAAGTAGTAATGGTCGGGACGACTGGATTCGAACCAGCGACTTCTACGTCCCGAACGTAGCGCTCTACCAGGCTGAGCTACGTCCCGACTAAACTCGAAGTCTGGAATCTCATCGGACTTTCGTCGAGCAACAAATTAGAGTTTCAACATTCCGCGCAGAAAGCTCTACCAACCATTCAATCTCCGCATGGGTCGATTTTGCTTGGTGGCATTGAGGCTCCAACGTTAATCCGTAGTTTGCCAGATACGCCAGTCTCGAAACTACTCGTGAACTATCCTCCGGCTTTCTGAAATGCGACACCCTCGGACGATCCCAACTAAACGTCTCTTTAAATACCTACTCCACTACGTTAATCTGCGTTGTGAATCACGATATCCTGCGAGCCGCTGGTGCTCAGGCTAAAGCACTGAGCTACTGTCGACTGCCTAGTCATCAATTGCCTGGAAAACCAGACGCCGGAATTTCCATCCTGTTGTATCAGGATTAATCGTATTCCTCGTCTGTTTCAGGATGACCCCGAGCACCTGCTCTTCAGGATCCGCAAAGTACTGGGAATTGAAATAGCCGCCCCAATTGAAGGTGCCCTCGCTACCGAGTCCACCTTTCGCAACACCGCCTTCATCTAACACGCTGAAGGCCAATCCATGGAAGTTCGTTTCGCTCCCCATATCGATTTGATTCGCCATAATTGTCGCGATGGTAGTCCGGCTGAGAAAACGGACTCCATTGAGTTCCCCACTATTTAAATACATCTGCAAGAACGTCGCGTAATCACGGGCCGTGCTAGATAAACCTCCCCCTCCACTTAAATAGGTCTTTGCGCCTCTCACCGGAAAGTCAGAATCGTAGTAGCCTTCGATGCCAGGGAATTTGCTCCACTGCCCATGCTTGCCCTCATAGGGCGTTACAAGGCGATCCGCCTTGTCGTCGGGAAGATAGAAATAGGTGTCGTCCATTCCGAGTGGCTCAAATAGGCGTTCTTTCAGAAACACGTCGAAGGGCATTCCTGAAAGGATTTCGATCAGATAGCCCGCCACATCCAAACCGAGTGAATACCGGTATCGTTCACCGGGCTCGAACACAAGGGGGAGCGTCGCCAGGGTTTTGATGTTTTCGGCCAAGCGAATCGGATCGGTTGTCCAGGCATCCACGATGCCCGCTTTCTTGTAGATCGCTTTGAGTCCCTCGTTGCGGTCGATCATCCCGTATCCCAATCCGGAGCTGTGAGTGAGCAAGTGGCGTATCC
>JAUHWE010000729.1 GCA_030424825.1 Verrucomicrobiia bacterium | reverse complement strand
CGACTTTCCTATCATCGGAGGTCTCGACTACGTTACCGACGGCGATAAGGAGTCAGAGGAAGGCTACTTCGTCGAGCTCGCTCCCGGAACTCAATGGATCCAGATCGATCTTGAAAAATCCTCAACCCTGTACGGTGTCGCCATTTGGCATTTCCACACGCAGAAACGGGCCTACCATGATGTGATCGTCCAGATCTCGGATGACGAGTCGTTTGAAAGCGGCGTGACCACCCTCTTCAACAATGACCACGACAATTCGTCTGGTTTCGGAAAAGGAACGGACAAAGCGTACCTGGAAACGAACGAGGGCAAACTGATCGATGCCAAGCAGACCAAAGGTCAGTACGTTCGAATCTACGGAGCAGGCAATACCAGCAACGAGATGAACCACTTCGTGGAGGTAGAGGTGTTCGGCGTTGCCAACTAGTTCGCTCTCGCATCCTAAATCTTTAGAACGCGTCCGGAGAATCCCTCCCGGCGCGTTTTTTGTAGCGTTAGGTAGCGGGCGATCTCCGAGTGCCCACAAGTCTCCTTAACTATGGGTGTTCAGAGATCGCCCGCTCCCTTTTCGACAGAACCCATTTTCTTTGTCGCCATTAACAGGGAATCGTTCTTCTTTTAGGTTTTAGCTCTACTCAAAATTCTCTCTCGAAACACCAATCTCTTTTTCTTTATTGCCGCGAGTCTTCTTATCGTTGCGGCTGGACTATATCTGCGTATTCAAAATTCCGAGGCTCGAATACTGCATTCCGACGAAGCGGTCCAGGCCTATCAACTTTGGGAGTTGATGGAGACAGGGCACTACGAATACGACCCAGTCGACAAACATGGTCCCATCCTGTACTATTTTTCACTGGTTCTAAACAAGGCCTTAGACATTGAGGGTTCCGAACTCACCCACACCAAACTGAGGCTGCTCCCGATCCTTGCCAGTGCAGGGCTGCTCACCCTCATTCTCGTGGGAGAGCGTCGAATCAGCGGCGTTTCTCTGATAGCAGCCGCCCTCTTTTCCCTCTCGCCCTTTCCCGTGATTTACGGCGCCTATTACGTGCAAGAGATTCTCTTTGCGTTGATCGGGTTTTTCCTACTGTACTCCACGAACGAATACTGGAAGTCCTCTAGCCCCATGAACGCGGCTCGTTGCGGACTTTGGATCGGGTTGTTCTTTGCCACCAAAGAAACCGCGATCATCCATCTAGCCGCCATCGGAGTCGCCGTTATCGCAACCCAAAAGAATCCATTCGAATTCAAAGCCTGGTCCGCCAGGTTACGATTGAAATCGGTTGCCTATGGACTGGCTAGTATGGCGTTTATCTGGGTATTTTTCTATTCCTCCGCGTTCACGGATTTCTGTGGAGTGATAGACAGTATCCAGACTTTCGCTATCTATGCCGAACGTTCCCAAGGAGGGGGTCATGAGAAGCCAATCTACTACTACCTTTCAATCTTTTGGCCACACGTGGCCGAAGGGATTCGATGGGGCGAGGCCCCTTTCCTTGTTCTTGCCGCAATCGGCTTTTTTCTGCTCACAGCGAACACCGAGGAGAACGTGCGTCGCCTACGGGTCGGAGTCTTCTACGGCTTTGGCTGCTTCCTGCTGTATTCCATCATTCCGTACAAAACGCCCTGGCTGATGCTGACTTCGTACGTTTCCTTTTGCCTTGCAGCGGGATTTACCTTGTCCACGCTTTTTGCCAGGTGGCCAGGTATCTGGGCTCGAATCGCCGTCGTCGCAGTGGTTCTCTTTGTTATACGAGACCAATACCAATCCACCCAGCTCGTAATGAGATACGCTGCGGATTCACGCAACCCTTACATTTATCAGCACACATCACCTCAATTCAAAAAGCTTGTTGACCGGATCAACGATATTGAAGCGCTTGACCCTTCCACTGAACTCACGGTCGCAATTGGAGGTGAAGACAATGCGTGGCCTCTGCCTTGGTACTTGAGAAGCAACGACACCGTTGGCTATTGGCAGAATCCGCAAGAGACGCCTTCTCTGGATATTGTAATAGGGCCCATCGGGACATTACCGCAATCTTTGTCCGATACCCATATCGCAGAGTATCATGGGCTTCGCGAAAACGTGCTGCTCGAGTGCTGGATTCGAAAAGGCCTTTGGGACGCTTTCATGGAGACTCGATAAAGATGAACGAAGAGTCTCCAGCCATATCGATCCGCCTTCAAGACGCTCCGGAACTGCGTTCTTACTCATGCCAGGCAATGGCGTGCACCTTCCGTTTTCATTTAATGGGAAGCAGTCCCGGACTCGTAGATTCGGCGGTAATGGAAGCCGAAGAACGATTGGCTCGACTGGAAGCGCAACTCAGCTTCTATATCGAATACAGTGACGTCTCACGAATCAATCGTGCCAATGCGGGTGAGACGATCCGAGTTTCCGAAGAAACCGTTGACTGCCTTTTGCAAGCCTTCGATGCCAGTGCCCGACTGGGCGGCAAGTTTCATCCTTTTCTAGGAATGGCCTCAACCGAGCAAAAGGGACAACGCAATGAACTTCCTCACTTAGCGGAACGGCTAGACGATGACTCTGATGAGTCGGGCCCT
>JAUHWE010000056.1 GCA_030424825.1 Verrucomicrobiia bacterium | reverse complement strand
GCTCACTCGCTTCGGCGTGAGCCTTTTATGAATGTAGGTCCAGGCTTAGGGCTCACCCTGAAGCGAGTGAGCTACTTGAGTTGTGAGGTTCAAACCGAGCACAGGGTTTTGCACAAACTGAATTGGCGACCCACAAAAAAAGGCGCTGTCTCATGACAGCGCCTTTTGAAATTTATACTTAAGACATCTCTACGATGTTTCTTCGATAGCGACTCGTCGGTAGCCGCCAATCGATTTGAAGTAGAGCATGATCCCAAGATAGATGATCGCCATTGTCAGGGGTATGTACGCATCAGCTTTAAGTGTCTTGCGGTCTCCTTCAATACTCGCCGCGACAACATCCTTATCCCCTGGGAGCGCTTTCCCTTCATTCACACGGCCTTGCGCTTCGCTCAATTTTGTTCCGTCGAGACCAGTCGTACCCAACCAGAGGAAAGAGCTGGGAGCGTCCGCCTTGACGACTTGGTAGATCGCTGGATTAGACTCTTCCAAGGCTCGGCCCGAAAAGTGGTCCTTGGCGAATCCAAGACCAGGAGATCCGAGGAGACCGGCCGAGAGCATTCCAATTCCACCCATGATACTCATCGCGACAGCACCGGTATGGGGATAGCGGTCGCCTGCAACGGCGAGCATGGTAGGCCAGAAAAAGGTTTTTCCAACGGCGTAGATACCCAGTGCGAGCATCGCGCCCATGAAACTGGTGATCCCAGCTGCCATATTCAAGCCGATGAATGCGAGAACCGAGCACACGAGCAGTAGTCCAATGGGCGAAAGCTTCAGGCGGGTTTCGATGAATTCCGCACTGAAACGGAGGGCGAACATAATTACTGATGTCCAGACGAAGAGAATCTTGCCCTGTTCAGAGGTCAGAATGTTTCCTGTGATGTTTTGCACCCATTGCTCCGTTCCCAGCTCGACCGCACCGACGAGGGCGTGGGTGACGAATAGGATGAAAAGGAGAATCGACCCTATGGAAAACTTGGTAATGTATCCAATCGCCACCAAGAGAATGAAAGCGATTAGGTAGCTGACGGTTGGAGACAGAAAGGCCACTCCTAAAGTAGAGAGGAAGAGAGAGAGCAGGTAGCAAATAACGAGCCCGCCCAAGATTCCGACGTCTTTCATCATGTCGCCCAGTCCCAGTCCCTTTTCGGATGCTTCCGATTGCGGGTACTTTTGTCCGAGGAACATGATACCGTAGATGACGGTTGGCACGAGGTAGATGGCGAGCTGCCATTTCCAAGGTACGCCGATCTTGTCATCCAGCACCCATCCGATAACCGCCCCGATAATCATGCCCGCAGGCCAGGAAGCGTGTAGGATGTTAAGGTAGTGTGTCCGGTTTTCTGGATAGAGAGTCGCGCTGAGAGGGTTGGCGACTGCCTCCAGGGTTCCATTCGCATAGGCGAAGATGAACATTCCCCAGAACAGGAATCCGTACGCAGAGTCACCGCCAGCGCCGAAGGTGACAAATGCGGACAGTACGTGACATGCCAAGGCCAGAAGGACCAGTTTGCCGTAACCAATCTTATCGACAATTACACCACCGATGATGATGCCGAAACAAAAGCCCGAAAAGCCCGCTCCACCAATCGCGCCCAGCTGCGCGCCCGTGAAGCCGTATTCACCAGCCCAATTGTCAAATATTCCGCCACGAATGGCAAAACCAACTCCAGCGGCGAGAATCGCCATAAAGCCGGCCCATAGTAGTCTTGATCGATGTATTTCGCTCATATTAAGGAAGAACCTCTCTTTAGTGTTAAACAGTGTCTTTCTGCACAGTCATGAGATAGACCACTAATGCTGTGATCGATTTCGTGACGGGGATTGCGTAGGAGCAGAAAAACGGTTAATTGATAAGAGCGAAGCAAACATGCACACAGCTTATGTCGAGCTTTTATGCGCGGCAATTTTACATTTAAAGGAAAATTCTGGGATTAGGTCCCAAGATGAACTTTCAGTTAACGAACAGAGGGCTAGGTCTCTACCCATCAGCGTCTTGCAGTACGCGGTGGTGAACGAGTAAGGAAGACTCAAGAATAGACGGCCTGGACCAGTGCTTTGATGTAGCCGTAGGCGAAGGCGAATCCCTGATTCAAGTCTGGGTCATCCTCATGCCGCGGCATATGATCCGGCATCACCATGTAGGAATATCCGACTTCCCGCAAAGTTTTGACAACCTCGAAAAAATCCATGTCGCCGTCGTCCGGATACACTTCCTGAAAGTAGCCCCATCCCCCCTTAATGTTTCGCAAATGAATGTTGAAAATCTGCTTTTTGCGTCCTACGTAGCGAATCAGTTCGTGAATTTCGGTGTTGGGATCCCTCATTCCTTCTGCGCTCGAACCGAGGCAAAGATTGAACCCGTGACTCGGACTGTCATATAGGTTAGAGAATCGCTTAACACCGGCCATGATGTCGGGACTGTTCCAGCGCGTGATTCCTCGATAGCCGATGGGAAGTGGGGGATCTGCGATGTGGTTGGCGAGCTGCACATTGTACTCCTCGGCGACGGGAAGAAGGCGATCTAGAAGGTAAGTGATCCGCTCGTAGACCTCGTCAACAGACACCACACCGGCTTTGGTCAGCTTGTCTTTCTCGCTCATTCCTTTTGCCATATCCCAAGTCGAATAGGTGGAGCCTCCGCGACCGGGTGTACGCTCCGTACGAATTACGGGTAGGATCGTAGCATTGTAAAGGAGCGCCCGAATGCCCGCTTTGGCGGACACCTCGATCATTTGCTGGATCATCTCAATCTCACGGTCCCTCTCGGGGCTCTTGCCGAGCATGATGTTAGGAGTGGCAACGCGATCGACTCCGGCGGAGCTAAGTGGCAGGTGGTAGGCGTCAATCTGGATGTCATATTTCGCGCAAAGCTCTTGCTGGCGCAGGGCATCGTCGAGATCCCAGCCGACCCCAGGTATTAGCTTGGGTGCGTATCCGTCAATATGGTGGACGCCGCAGCGGGCCTTGAATGCGAGCTCTTTTTCTTCGACCCGACCTCGTTGGCAACCCACGTGCATTCGATTTTCATCGGAAGGGATGACATAGGGAGCGGCTGAGGCGGAGGAAGCGAGTTTGCCAGAGGCGAGGGTGGAGGCTGCACCGGTAGCTAGCAGTTTGTTAAAGGTTCTTCGTTTCATGGGGTATGGGGTGAGGTAAATGGCTAAGAGCGGGAGTTCGTTTGGTCCGCTATTTCAAGTAATGGAGAAGTTGCCTCGGGAAATCAAGTTTCTCGGATAGCGGGCAGGAGCAAAGCGAACTGAAATCAGTAGGGCCGGCGCTTGCGCTGTGCCGCACAAGAAGAGTTTTGTGACCTTAAATAACGCGGCACAGCGCAAGCGCTGGCCCTACGGGATCGGGCTACCCAAAACAGGTCCCCTACAATTGAAAAACCGAACTTACTGCGATCACCGCATCTTGGCGACATCGCTGGCCTGGATATTTGAGCTCGCATTCGCAAAACGGGCGCGAGCGTAGTTGAGGGTCAGGGCGATTTCTTCATCCGTTAAAAAGGAGAAACTGGCCATCAAGTTGCTATACTTGCGATCCTCGATCCACTCGCTACCTTCGAGCATCAGCTTGATCAGAAAGGCGTCGTCGGAATGGGAAAGCCTTTCGGAACCGATTAGCGAAGGTTGCATGTTGGGTACGCCGCTTCCGTCGACCTGATGACAGGCGAGACAATACTGGTTGTAGAGGGCCTGACCCTTGGGATCCGTGATCCGAATCGGGGTACCGGTCTGCGTGACTTCTTGCGCGATCTGGTTTTTCTTGGGTGTATCCGCCTTTGACAAAACACCTTTCCCTCCCGTGTACATGATCTTCCAGATACGGCCGACTTTGTCTTCGGAAACGTAGAGGGATCCATCCGGTCCAACTGTCAGGCCGGTAGGGCGGTACTTCGCTTGATTGGGAACGTGCAGCACCTCTGTTCCTTTAAAACCGTCCGCGAATATCTCGTAGCCTCCCGCAGGTAGAATTCCGTCGAACGGGACGAAGGCGATATTGTATCCCTGTTGGGGAAGGGGGGCCCGGTTCCAGGAACCGTGGAAAGATACAAACGCGCCACCTTGGTACTTTTTCGGGAACTGGGTGGCGTTGTAGAATTGCAGCCCAACGGGCGCCCAATGGCCCGGGAACGTCAGGACGGGATCGTCGTAGAGCCCTGCTTCAGGTCGCTTCAATTTGTCGCCCCCGTATTCGGGATTGATGATACGCGTGTTCTGTTCGTGGTCGTAATAGGTGTAGGGCCAGCCGAAATTGGATCCTTCTTTGATGTGGTGAAATTCTTCAGAAGGAAGCTCTGCGCTTTCCTGCTCGTTGTACAATTCGGGCCAATTTTGCATCAGGTTGTCGCGACCGTTGTTGACGCCGTAGAGCTCCTTTTTCACGGGGTCCCACTGAAAGGCGACATTGTTGCGAATTCCGGTAGCGAACTTGAATCCATCTTCGAGCTGTGTTTGACCGAGTGTTTCTGCGTCGAACATCCATACGCCTGCGTATCGTTCGAGTTCATCGCACGGGAATTTCCCTGGAGAGTGCAGGGTACGGTCGACTTCCTGGCAGGAATTGCCCGGCGAACCCGCAGAGACGTAAAGATTGCCCGAGTCGTCAAAAGTGATGTTTTTGCTGCGGTGATTCTTAGGTGTTGGAAAACCGGATACAACCGTCTCGTAAGGGCCCGATGGGAGAAGTTGCTTCGGGTCGAGGGGGAACCTTACAATTTGAGTCGTCGAACCGACATAGAGGTAGTCCTTATAGATTTCCAACGATTTGCACTGGCTGTCGAGTTCGCCGAAGTACTTAACGACATCCATAACCCCATCGCCATTGGTATCCCGCATCGCTACCACATAGCCGAGGTCAATGGGATCCATCAGAGCGGCGTAAATGTCGCCATTGTCCCGTACCGCGAGCCTGCGCGTCCGTCCTACATTGTCCGCCACCACCAGAGCTTGGAACCCTTCGGGGAGTTGGAGTCCCCCATTGTCAGGTGAAACGATAGGCTGGGAGCAGCCGGTGGATGCGAAGAGACCAAATGCGAGTATCGGTAGAATGGATGAAGAGGTGAAACGAGGAAACATGGAGACAAACGTAGTTTGTTCACCGGAAAGGGCAATTGAAATTCATATGCCAAGGAAATCACAAAGGTAGGGCAAGGACCTCCGGGCCTGCCACAGAAGTCGTATCTATCCAACGCGGCACGCCCGGAGGTCTTTGTGCATTCCCGGATTGTCAAACGAACGAGGGGTCAACAATGTCGAACGATGACCCCTTCGATGAAAAACGGTAAGACTCTATTTGCAGTCTCTCTCGCTCTATTGATGTTCTCTCTAATAGGTTTTGCCGATTTCCAAAATCCGCACCCGAATGTCGATTTCAAGATCTTCCAGTTTCCGCGGGGCGCCATGCCGCGCATCGATGGAGACACGAGCGACTGGGAAATCGTACCGGACCACTACACCTACGGTACGGATTTGCTCAATGACACGGAGGACGGACATGGCACTGAAATTGACCGCAAGGACCTCGACGTCAAGGTGACCGTCGGATGGGTGAAGGGAATGAACCGGCTCTATTTCCTCTACGAAGCCCATGACGATTTTTGGGATTTCGAACGGATCAACCCGAAAGGGTACCTGAATGACATTTTTGAGATCGCGGTGGACGGGGATCGTTCCGGTGGTCCCTTCATCGTCAATCCGAATATTCTTTCACCCGACAATAAGGACCAGATCCGTCCCGAGTTTCTCGAAAACCACATTCGCTTCGCAGGGGTGCACGCCCAGAACTATCATATTTATACGCCTCCGGTAAACAATGCCTGGGTCCTCGTTTGGGGCGCACAACCCTGGATCGGCGAGTTCCCGTATTCAAATTATGCCTATTCTTATGATTTCAAGCATGGGGAGAGCGGTAAGCTGATCCTGGAGTGCTGGATCACGCCCTTCGACTATGCGCCCTTTGACCGGCCTGAAGATGCCGTGGAAACCGAATTGGAGGAGGACATGGAGATCGGGCTGTCCTGGTCGATCCTCGATTTCGACGGGGAGAAGCGGGACGGACACTATAATCTAGCCCACAACGTGCAAATGGTGAAGGACGCGACTTACCTGCTGCCCTTTCGACTCGCACCCATCGAACCTTCTTTGCAGCCGGACTTGAAAGCGGAATGGACTTTTAAGATTCTCGACGTCGATGCGGGTACGGTTTCGTTCCACGACGAATCGATCGGAAAGATCACCTCCTGGAAGTGGGATTTTGGCGATGGTACTACGTCAACCGAGCCAAACCCGATTCATGAGTTTGGCCCCGGAGTTCGTAAAATGATCACGCTAGAAGTGACTGGCCCCAAGGGGAGCTCCAAGCGCACCCGTTACTGGGATGTGATAACGAAGTAGGCTCAAGTGATTTTTTGGTAGGGCCTTCGCTTGCGGAGTGCCGCGTCAGTTTGCTCAAAAGGACCCCAAAATTGACAATGTTATTCGTCGCCTCCGGCTAGTAGATGTGTCGCTTTGCTCGGTGGAATATTGACCTCATTAAGGCCTTTTCGGAGGTCGCGAAGTTGAAAATTACTCCTTGACCGGTTTTGGTCTTTTAGAGGAAAATTTCCTGGCAAGGAAGCCAGAGTAAAGGCGAAATGTGAGTAGCAAAGAACGAAAGTCCAGAAATTGAAACTCAACACGAACTTTATTATACCCGTCGCAGTCCTCTCGATCGCATTGCTCGCTTTCGGAGCAACGAAACTTTTAACGTATTGGCTGACTGATGACACTGAACTCGCAGCCGTCGCGCTAATAGAATCGCGATACCCAAGTCCACCGCTAGCACAAGAAAGCGCGAGCCTCTTTCGGGAGATTCTCAGTCTCGTCACGAAAGTGGAGAATGGGAACACTTTGCCTCTGGGCGAATCGAGCTACACGATCACAAACAAGGATATCGATCCGGAAGATGGTCCCGAAGTTGCTTTGAAAAATGCTATCGCTAAAAAATACGGTTTCACATTCGAACCCGATCCGGAGGAACCACTCTATCTGTTTCAGGAAGACGCCTCCTTCGAAGAGCTTGTATCGCTTGCGCGTGACCAGCAACCTTTGATAGAGTCATTCTGGTCACCGATCGCAGACAATAAGATGCTGTTGGACAAGCTTGATGGCTACGAATTCATCGATGATTACTATGAGCTCGATTTTTCAGACGAGTCAGAGCCTCATGAGGACGCAATGAAGCTGATGCGGTTTCACCTCTATAAGGCTTACCTCCTTGTTGCTCAAGACAGAGCGAATGAAGCACTCCGACTCCTAACCCGGCTAATGAGTATTCTCCGGAAGATTCACTGGAACGCACGATCGATCGTCAGCGAAATGGTTGTCACCAGTTCTGAGATACATATTTTGAAAAATATTTCACTAATAGCTGCTAATACAAAGGTAGACCGAGACATCATGATCCAAGCTTATGAAGCTGGTCTTCCAAAGCTCGATCCGGTCAACAATCTGGAGCGAATCCTTCTGCATGAAGCGCTGATTACCCACCAGCTACTAAGTGTAGCTGTGGAAGAATCAAGAATGTCCTTCACTTCGATGCTGGTTTTGCCAATCCACACCAGCAATCTTCTTACCGAACACTATCAAGCTGTCACCGCCCTTTACCAAATGGGTGACTACGAAGGAGTTACCGCTATGGAGAATCGACTGGTTGAGCGGATTCAAGGGTTTGGAATTCGGAACTACTATGGGAAAATCGTTCTTCGACACTCGATCTTAATGGTAAGCAAGGTAGCTCCGGAGATTCTCGAATCCGAATCAAAACTTGACGAACATCGAGAACTCCTCGAACGGCAATTGAACTAAGTGAATCCTCCCAATTCGTTGCATAGCGCTCCCCGAACCGCAGCCACGACGCAAGGCAGCGTGGATGATCGCATAGACTACTGGTTCTGCATAGCTTGCAAAGTGAAACACGGAAGCTAAGACACACGGACCCATCATCCCCGGTAGGGCCTTCGCTTGCGGAGTGCCGCGTCAGTTGTTCTATTGCACAGCATCGATCTGATTATTGGCTCCATTGCGGATCGGGACGATCTCGCCCTACCTTGACCAAACCGAAAACTGATTGATAGAATTTTCGAAAAGTGCAGACTGCCGTTTGTCCTACCCAATTGAATGATACTTCTTATCCACCTGAATCGTCTTAAAAAATCTTCACCATTCCCCTCAATTTCAAGACGGTGCATAGGGACTGGCTGGAAGCTTTTTCCTTTCGCAATATGGATTGTCATCTGTGCCCAAATCGCTGTCGCCGCTGTTCCTGACCGGCCCAATGTACTATTCATCGCGATTGATGATTTGAATACAAGACTGGGTTGCTACGGGGTAGATCGTATTTCGTCTCCCCATATCGACAAATTCGCCAGCGAAGGGGTCCGATTCGATCGGGCGTACTGCCAATATCCCTCCTGCGGGCCTAGCCGGACATCGTTGTTGACCGGTCTACGTCCACAAACCTCTGGAATGATTAACAATCGAATGTCTTTTCGGGAACTGGTTCCGGATGCGGTAACCCTGCCTCAACTGTTTCGGAAAAACGGATACTACGTGGCTCGGGTAGGGAAGATATTTCACCAACGGGTTCCTTTGGATATCGGGGAAAGCGGAGCTGACGATCCGGGTTCGTGGGACGAAGTTGTCAATCCTAGAGGACGAGACAAGGATGAGGAACATTTGCTCACGGTCTATTCGCCTCAGCTCTCAATCGCCGATGCCATGGCATATTTGAAAGCAGAAGGCGAGGACACAGAACAAACGGATGGAAAAGTAGCCGATGAGGCGATTCGTCTGTTGGAGCAGTCAAGAGATCAGCCATTCTTCATCGCGGCAGGATTCTACCGGCCTCACATTCCGTATATTGCTCCGAAGAAGTATTTCGAACTATACGATATTGAGGAAACCACATTGCCTACTATTCCAGAAGGCTATCGAAAGCGTGTTCCCTCTGCAGCGCTAAGTTCAACGCCAGACTGGCCGAATTTCCACACCACCGAACGCGAAGCCCGGGAATGTATACTCGCTTATGATGCGTGTACCTCTTTTGTGGATGCACAAGTGGGGCGTCTGCTCGCAGCGGTTGATCGGCTGGGTTTGCGGAAGAATACGATTGTGGTCTTGTGGGGAGATCACGGCTACCTTCTAGGCGAACACGGTCTCTGGCGAAAGAATAGTTTGTACGAGGAGTCTGCCCGAGCTCCGCTAATATTCAGAGTTCCCGGAATGGAGCCCCCGCAATCGGATTGCCCTAGAATCGTCGAGTTTCTGGATATCTATCCTACACTGGCAGATTTGGCAAATCTCACTCCTCCTGCGGAAATAGAAGGCACCAGCTTACGCCCGCTGCTCGAGAACCCGACCAGCGATTGGAATCGGCCTGCCTATATCCAAACACTTTTCGTAGACGTACCGGGCTACAGTGTCCGCACAGACCGCTGGCGCTACGTGGAATGGGGGAAGGAGGGAGCAGCAGGCACTGAACTCTACGATCAACACGAGGATCCGAGGGAGATGAGCAACCTTGCCCATTCAATGGACCATTCAGAGATAATCAGAGCCTTACGCTGGAAAATCAGGCAGAATTGGCCTGCACAGTGAGTTCATGGGGGTGGCAGCGATTGGAAATTCAATAAATCTGTAGAATTTTTCCTTATTGGTGTTAACCTTTTGGCGAAAAGAGGGATTAGCCTTTAGTAACTGCCCTATGGATGCCCCAGAACAGGATGCCGCAATCGTTTCCCTGCTAACTCAGAACCAGTCAGCATTGCGGCTCTATGTCGAATCACTTATGCCCGGGGACTCGCACTGTGACGACGTCGCTCAGGAAACAAATACGATTGTGTGGGAGAAGCGAGGGGACTTCGAAATAGGGACCAATTTCAAGGCGTGGGCCTTTAGCATCGCCCGATTCCAGGTTCGGAAATACCGATTCAAACAGGCCAAGGATGCTCGCCTCGTATTCTGCGACGAACTGGAGGAAACGATAGCCGAAGAAATGGTCGACCAGCTAGACGACTTGTCCGAGCATCACGTTGCCCTGCAGGCGTGTCTCCAAAAACTCAAGCCGGCGGACCGCGACCTCATCCACCATCGGTATTTCAAGAAAACTCCGTTGAAGGAATACGCGGCTAAAGTGGGCCGCAGTATTGGTGGGTTGAAAGTAACGCTACACCGCATTCGCAATCGTTTGCTCCTCTGCGTCGAGAAACGAATCGCTTTGGCAAAGGAGGCTCAAGCATGACTTTGAACGAACGGGACCAGTTAATTGACGACCTCATTGAGGGATCCATTTCAGAAGCGGATTTTCTCAAATTGGAAGCGGAGATGCGGGTGAGCTCGGAAGCTCGCCAGGCCTACTACGCCAGACTGAAGTTGACCGACTCACTCAGATCGGAATCCAGACATTTGCTTGAAGAAGTGGAAGGGGAAACCGTATCCATTTGGTCAGGAACTTTCCGCGTTATGGTGAGTATCGCAGCGGTGCTTGCAGTTGTTTTCCTGGGCGCCTATGGGGTAAAGAACAGTTTCGAAACCGGAACGAGCCACCATTCTGCAGAAGAGCCTATCGCAACGGGCTACGCTGTTTTAGCGGAACACTCGGAAGCGATATGGGTAAACCAGCCGAATCTCGATAGAGGGGACTTGGTCCCACAAGGTCCCTTGCAGATGGAGTCCGGCCTGGCCCAACTCGAACTGTTTAGTGGAGTCACTATTATTGTAGAAGGCAAAGCGGAATTCGAAATCAATTCCCCCATGGAAATGTCTGTATCGCATGGAAAAATACGGGCGTTGGTACCCACTGCGGCTCATGGATTCAAAGTTTTGACCAACTCAGGTGAGGTGGTTGACCTAGGAACGGAATTTGCCTTGAACGTTACTTCCGAGCATGCGGACATGCACGTCCTCCAAGGAGAAATCGAGTGGCATCCCACAGCAAAGCAAAAGCAGCTTTTGTCGGACGGGCAGTCCCTGCGCTGGACGACGACGGGGAATCCGGAATCAGTAGCTTTCGAACCCAACCAGTTTCCCGGACTAGCCGATTTTGAGCGGAGATTTGTCAGTCAGAGACTGCAACGTCGCCAGGCTTGGTCAGACAGCGCCGAAGCGGTGAGCGGCGACCGGCGAATGATCGCTTATTATCCCATGAATCAATCGAAGGAATGGGGACGTCAGCTGTTGGACGAATCCCACTCTGGTTTGGATGGTACGGTGGTGAGCGCCCGTCACGACGCCGATCGTTGGGGTCAATCAGGAAGCGCGCTGAACTTCAGTCCCGCAGGAAGTCGCGTGCGCGTATCGATCCCTGGAGAGCATCGATCGATGACCTTTTATTGTTGGGCTCGTATCGACAGTTTGGATCGAATATACAACTCTCTTTTTCTGACTGATGGTCACGAACTGAACGAACCTCATTGGCAGATAATGAGTGATGGAAGGCTCTTTTTCTCCGTGAAGCGGAGAGATACGAGCTCGGGATCGAGAAAGGACAAGCATATCGCGTATTCACCATCCTTTTGGGATCCCTCGCAAAGCGGAAAATGGTTTCAGATCGCTACCGTCTACAACGTGGACGAGCAGACGACAACCCATTTCGTGAACGGAGAAGCGATCAGTCAGGATCGGATTTCGGACGAGTACATTGTGGATACGGTCCGGATCGGCGCAGCATCGATTGGCAATTGGAATGAGCCCACGAGAGCGGATCCCAATTTCGCTCTCCGCAACCTGAATGGAGCCATCGACGAATTTGCCATTTTTAGCGACGCATTGTCCGCCAGTGAAATCGCAGCACTTTACGAAAAAGGAAGACCATAGATAGTTTATGCACTCTCAGTTAAATCCAATGATCGAAACCGGTAGGGCTAGCGCTATGCCGCATCGTAAATTTAGTTTTGGTAGTTGCGGCATTCCGCAAGCGAAAGCCCTGCAACAATGTATCCGAGCTTCACTAGCGCTTTTAATGGTGTTTGCGATTGCTAGCTTCCCTTCAGCCTTTGCCGCTGATGACGATGTGGAAATGGAGCACCTGTTCACGCTAAAAATCAAACCCATGCTCTCGGAAAAATGCTTCGGGTGCCATGGTGAAGCAGGCAAGGAAGTGAAGGGCGATTTCAAGCTGACCACCCTGGAAGACTTCCTCAAAGGGGGCGAGTTTTTCGACGACGTGCTGATTCCCGGAGATGCGGAATACAGCTTTGTAATGGAAGCGGTCCGTTGGGAAGATCCAGATTTTGAAATGCCGCCCAAAGAGAACGACCGGCTTTCGGAGACGCAAATCGCAGATCTGGAAAGGTGGATCAATGCGGGCGCTCCTTGGCCCGATGACGATCGCCAAAACGAAATTCGAATTGCGGAACGTAACATCAAAGTAAACGAGGAGGGGATTCTCATCGAGCACTCTGGCGGTTTGGCAGACGAATGGACCTATCGCCGCTACAAGCCCGAAGACATGTGGGCCTTCATGCCAATCCGTAAACCCGAAGTTCCAGCGGTATCCACCCGAACAGGAAATCCGATCGATGCTTTCGTCGGGGCAAAACTTAAAAAGGCGGGTTTTGAACCTGCGCCACAGGCGGATCCCATTACATTGATTCGCCGCGCGTCTTTTGATGTGACCGGCCTTCCGCCGAGCCCTGAAGAAGTCAAGGAATTCGAATACGCTTACAAGCAAAACCCGGACAAGGCCTGGTCGGAACTCGTAGACCGCTTGTTGGATAGCGAACACTATGGGGAGCGCTGGGGGCAGCATTGGCTCGACGTAGCACGATATTCGGACACGGGCGGCATGTCCAACGACTATGAGCGCTCGAACGCCTGGCGCTACCGAGACTACGTGATTCGCTCTTTCAACGAAGAC
>JAUHWE010000728.1 GCA_030424825.1 Verrucomicrobiia bacterium | reverse complement strand
GACAACCCGTACCCCTCTGGACCTTGGGCCAAAACGTTGCGTACGGATCGCTACCGTTTTACTCGATGGACCACCGCGATTGAGGGCGGCGACCTCGTCCAATACGAATTGTACGATCACCATACCGATCCAGGAGAGCAAAACAACATCGCTGAATCCCATCCCGAAATCGTAGACTCGCTACGAATACGAATGAACCGCGACAAAAGACAACGCGTCTCCTCCAATTAACGACGGGTCAAACACCTCGCTCGTAAACTGGACGGGGCATTTCATTCAGCATTTAGGTCTCCTTTGTTAAATGGACGAATGGTAGGGCAACGACCTCCGGGCGTGCCGCACAAGCAGATCATAAAAACGCGGCACGCCAAGCGTGCACCGCCCGACCTAGTAACAATCGTTCGAAGTCCAACCAAGTAGAGTTAGAAAGTGTCCCATAAGTCGCTTTCGAGATCTTGTAGTTACTAACGTAGCTCACTCGCTTCAGCGTGAGCATCTTGACATGGCTAAAAACGAGGCTCACGCTGAAGCGAGTGAGCTACCCCTATCGTTAAGGGAGTGTCTGATAATTCGGAAAGTCCGGACTACTAAGTATGCCTGGGGACAGGTGCCTCATTTCGCAAAACTAAGCCGAATCAAGAGCACTGAAATATTTGAAGGTAGCGGACCCCCAAAAAGTTTCGAGGAGCCTGCCTGAAGAGAACAAAATGGGATCGCCCTTATTTCGGCTTCTTGAAACGGTTACAACGAAAGGCATTTGCCATGGGCAATATTTGGAAACAAGGTACCAATCCGCATTTTCATCCTCATACTATGAACCCTTTCCGCTCCATCCTGTTTCTCCTCTTCGTCACCAGCCCTATCGCCTTTGCGTCGAAGCCACTCGTGGTGAGCCCGTCGAAGCCAAACATCCTCTATATTTTCACGGACGACCAAAGCATCCGGACCATCAGTTGCTACTCAGAAGCCCAACCGTGGATTCAGACCCCGAATATTGACGCCCTGGCGGAGAAAGGCCTCCGTTTCCGCTACTCTTACACCGGAGCGAAATGCGTGCCTTCCCGTGGCAATGCGCTAACGGGCATGCTTCAATATCGCTACGACCGGGAGACTCCGTATTGGCCCAGCCACTTCAGATCGCAGGGCTACTATACCGGCATGATTGGCAAGTGGCACTGGAATGTGCCGCGCTACAAGGAGACCTGGGATTGGTCGGCCGTCTGGGAGCATCACCTTCCCGGAAACGGCAAAAACTACTACTGGGATCAGTCCCTCCGCATCAACGGGGAGGCGCTGCTGCCCCTCGAGCAATACAGTACCGATGCCTACACGGACCTGACCATCGAGTTTCTCAAAGAACGAGCGGCGGAGCCCGATCAGCCCTGGTACTTCTGGCTCTGCTATGGTGCGGTCCACGGCCCTTACACCCCCGCCGATCGGCATATCGGCAAGCTAGAAGACGCTCCTGAAATGACTTATCCCAAAGACATCTTCCCGCCCCGACCGGACAAGCCGGAGCACATGGTGAACCTCTCGACCAATCCGCCCCACCCCGAAACCGGGATTCCGATGAAGGGCGACGGCACTCTCGATGATGCGGTGAAGATGTACCACGAAGCGGTCATGGCGATCGACGAAGGTGTGGGACGGATCATGAAAGCGCTCGAAGCAAATGGGCAATTGGAGAACACCGTGGTCGTCTTCACCTCGGACCAGGGCTACGCGTGGGGACAGCACGGCTTTAACCTGAAGATCGCGCCTTACGATGCCAATCTCCTCGCTCCGCTAATCGTCCACTGGCCCGGCAAAGTGCCCGTCAACACGCGTAGCTCGGTTCCGGTGAACGGAGTCGATTTGATCCGTACTTTCCATAGCCTCGCCGCGATTAAACCGGCCGCAAATCTCGACGGACGCGACCTAACCGAACTCTTCCTCCACCCCGAAAGCCGGAGTTGGGACGACCGCCCGGTATTGCAGACCTATACCGGAAACATCTACGGGGAAACGCAGATGATCGAGGAGCTGAAGCAAGCCCACAAAACCGGCAACTGGAGCAAATTCAATACCCACAAGACCGGCATCAAAGCCTGGCTGATGGTACGCCAAGGCAAGTATAAGTATATCCGATACATCTACAAAGACTACCTGGACGAGCTCTACGATCTGGAGGCCGACCCCGAGGAATTGCACAACCTCGCCGTGCGATCGGAATACCATGATACCAAACTGGAAATGCGCGCCCTTCTGTCGAAAGAACTCAAGAAGAACAGAGTAAAGTTTCTTCCGCTGCTCCCGGAACCTATCCAGCCCTACTGAATCAGTGGGAGTTTCAATCCCAGTGAACGCAGTGCACAAATAGGTGGTACCAGAGAGGATCATGATTCGGGTTCATTCGTAAGATCACCTCGCAATCTCCACCTCATCACGTCGCTAGAACACTATTCCTTAGAAGGGTCGCAAAGGTAGGGCCAGCGCTTGCGCTGTGCCGCGTTGGCTAGATCAAAACTCTTCTTACGCGGCATAGCGCGAGCGCTAGCCCTACGGAACAAGAGACGCTTTCGCCAACCTCCGAT
>JAUHWE010000055.1 GCA_030424825.1 Verrucomicrobiia bacterium | reverse complement strand
TCACCCAAATACTCGCTCACGAAATCCACCGCCCCAACGGGATTGCAATCTCCAAAGATCAAAAATACCTCTTCATCGCCGACAACGCCAGCGGCCAGCCCAACGGAAATCGGAAGCTGTGGCGCTTTGATCTTCTAAAAGATGGCAATGTCGACCCCAATAGTCGGACGCAACTTTTCGACTGGCGAAGTGAACTTGGAATCGACCGCGGGCCGGACGGCATGGCACTGGGGCAGAATGGGAATCTATACGTTACTGCCGGCTGGAATTTTCACGATGCCCCGACCAGCGTTCCCCGCAAGTATATGGCAGGCATATACGTGATCGATCCCAACGGTAAAGGACTCGTCCGTTTTATCCCAATCCCCATGGACGACATTACCAACTGCACCTTTGGAGGTGAGGATGGCAAAACACTGTTCATTACCGCCGGCCATCGGCTATTCAGTATTATTGTCGAATAGGTTTGGATACATTCGCAAAAATAAACCTTCTGGCCCCAGCAACCCTGATTCGAATATGGACCACCTGTAGCCGCGATCGTTGATCGCGGAATCACCTCCACTCTAGTCTTCCGAAAGCGGCACAACCGTATCACGATCATTCGCCACGGCCGCAGCGAGCTTCGTTTGAAGCTGGGCAAGGCGTTCTGGCTGAGACGCCGCCAGATTCTCTTTCTCATTTGGATCTGCCGCAATATTGTAGAGTTCGTCTCTCGCTTCATTTCCGTTCTCTGAATGGAAACGAATCAGTTTCCAATCGCCCTCTCGCAACGCCTGCGAACGAAATCGCGTTCCCGCCGAATAGAGGGTTCGTTTCGGAAGACCACCCCTACTGACAAGTGCCGGCCAAATATTGACCCCATCCCACTTAAGTTTTGTGGAATTTCCTTTGTATCCAGATAAAGCGGTAAACGTCGGCATCCAATCCACAATATGCACCGGCGTATCCGATGTCGTTCCTGCCTGAATTTGCCCCGGCCAACGCACAAGGGTGGGCACCCGCGTACCCCCTTCGTATAGATCACCCTTTTTTCCTCGCAGCGGAAGATTGTTCCCGGTCAACGCGCCGTCGGGACAATCATCATTGATATTCGGATATTTCGTGTCGTTGTTTTCGGCAGTCGAACCGCCATTGTCGCTGGTAAAAACAATGAGCGTGTTGTCACTTTTTCCGGCTTGGTCGATTGCCGCGATAATCCGTCCCACTGCATCATCGAGATGCATAATGCACGCGGCGTAGTGGCGCGGCACTTCTCCTTTGATGGTCTCCCGCACGCGATCCAGCCACTCCCGGGGTTCCCGTATCGGGAGATGGATCGCGGTGAAAGGAGCGTAGAGAAAAAACGGCTCGTCATCAGGTCGATTCTCAATCCACTCTACCGCCTCTTCGACCAGCAAGTCCGTCACATAGCCTTCTTCTGTAATCAACGATCCATTACGATGCCACGTGGTTGAGTAAGGACCTTTCTTATAGAAATGCGACCAAGGGGTCACTCCCCCTGCCAGCGACCCATAACTATGGTCGAAACCGAAGTGATTCGGTCCCCATTCCGGCTTCGAACCCAGATGCCACTTACCCACAATGGCAGTGCTGTACCCCGCTTCAGAGAGCGCTCGCGGAAGCGTCACCGTATCGAAAGGAAGCCCTCGAGTATTTATCGGAGTCGTTATTCCAAAGCGGCTCCAATAGCGTCCGGTCAGAAAGCCCGCCCGCGTTGGACTGCAAACCGGCGCTACATAGTGCTGGCCAAGTTCAATCCCTTCGTCACGAAGCCGGTTGAGGTTGGGAGTCGGGACATTCCCTCCGTGAAACTCCACATCCGCCCAACCAAGATCATCGGCAATAATGAAAACGATATTCGGCTGAGTCGGAGAATCATGTTCATTCTTATTCTCTGAACAAGCCGCAAAGACGAACAGCGTCGCGAGAGCAATGATCCTGATAAAAAGGTGCGGAAGATTATTCCGATTCACAACCGGACCAGCCAAGATCTGAGTATCCTTCATAGATAAAAAAACAAAAATTGCTTTCGTAGAAAATTGCGAACCTCTATTGCTTTCCAAGGCTCCGGGGACTGATTTCATCCAAGGTTCGGGCACCGCTCGACATCATAGCTAGCTCCAACTCCAATCGCAGCAATTCGAGCACGCGCTCTACGCCTTCCTGCCCAAAGGCCGCTAGGCCCCACAGGTAGGGTCGCCCAATTCCAACCGCGGTCGCCCCCAAAGCCAAGGCTTTGAAGATGTCTGTACCTCGACGGAATCCACTATCGACCATAACGGGGATCCTACCGTCCACAGCCTCTACCACTTCTGGAAGACTATCCAAGGTAGCCCAACCTGATTCTTGGGCACGTCCTCCATGATTGGATACGATTATGCCATCGACTCCGTACTTCAAACACAACTGGGCATCCTCACGCGTCACAATCCCTTTGAGCACGATTTTCATTCTGGTCAGCTCTCGAAGCTTGCCGATGACATCCCAGGTCAATTGGTCCCGGTCCGATTCCCGGGCCTCAAGGTTAACATTGTCGAACATCCGCTTATTCTTCAACCGGTCGTCTGGATCGTGGCATTGAACGCAACTTCGAGTGTCTTCCCGAATGTAGCGAAACTGGGTTTCACTATTCTGTTGGGGTCGCAGCTGGTCTACGGTGAGCACCAAAACCGGACAACCCGCGTCTTCCGCTCGCCGAATAAATGACCGTGTGATCTCCCACCCTTGCGTGTACAATTGGAACCAAACGGGCATGCCACGGGCCGCATTTACATCTTCCAGCGGCGAGGTGGTGCCGGTCGACAATACCTGCAAGTGGCCTCGCGACTTGGCCGCTCGGGCAACGGCGACTTCACCTTCCGGATGATACGCTTTCTGGCTCGCCACGGGGCAAAGGAAAATCGGACTGTCCCATCGAACCCCAAAAAGCGTCCGCCCCATGTCGATGCTCGAAACGTCTACTAACCTACGGGGCCGAAGGTGATAGTTCTTAAACGCGTCGCGATTGGCTCGCAAAGTGGCGTTATCCTCCACGCCGCTCGCTAGGTAGCCCCAGTGAGCAGGAGGCAGCCTCTCTTTCGCCAGGCGTTCGAAATCAAATACGTTTAACGCCTCATCCACCTGGGTGATGAGTTTCTCTCCGATCTCGGCATTTTCCAGGTATTGGCCCCGCAAGCTTAGCGGCAATCCAAGGGTGGCCAGAAGCGGACTTCCGGCTAGGAATTTCAAGAATTCACGCCGTCCAGTAGTCGTATCCATCGGTTTTACACGCATCGGCTGATAGAATTGTGAATCATTTTCAATAGGAAAAGCATTAGAGTAAAGGGCATAGCTTCATAAAGAAGGAAACGCTAGCTGAATTTATTCCTCATGGATAAATCTTTGACCTATAGAAATTAGCTAATTACTTTAGCCCACTAATCTTCTAGCGGTTAATATTACCGTTCACAGGAAACACCATACCGAGCCAAGTAGCTCACTCGCATTAGCGTGAGTAAAAACTCTAGCCTACTCTTTAAATTGCTCACGCTTAAGCGAGTGAGCTACTGATTCTCTCCTCGATGCTTGGATTGGGTTGGGTTAGGTATCACAACCCTCACTCATACTATGCAGCAGCATCATTCTCAGTTTTCGAAATCTGTAGGGCGAGGTCGCTGACCCGCCGCTAGCCAATGATTGCCAGGTCAGCGACCCGGCCTACAATACTAAGACTAATGACGATTCTGAAAATAGAACGAGGGATTGCAATTTCTCGAATCCTAATCCATCTTAAGGATGTCATTTCTATCATAATTTCCAACCCAACTCTGATAGGGAACGAAGAAATTTCATCAAAGCCTCTGCCCTAATCGGGACTGGCATGTTCACCCTAAAGAATCTCAATCCAAAAAATCATGGGCAACGAATAGTGCAATCAGCAGCATGCCCTCCGGTCTTCTCGGACGCACCGGAGTGCCGGTGTCAAATCTGACGGTCGGCACTGGCCCCTAGTTCGATCCGATACCAATACCACAGAAATCGCCAAGGTGAATCACAAAGCCTTGGACGAATGTATATCCTACATGGATACCGCCCCAACGATACCAATGGGGAAGCGGAACGACACTAACGCAGGAACCACGGAGCTGTTCTACCAGAACTTCCGCCATTTGCAAACCAACCATGTCCATTGGATGCATCTGCGCAACTTGGTAATCCTAGAACGGTGCAAGGATTAGAGGTTCGCGTTTAGCGAAAAGGGGGCCATGAGTGCACTCCACAAAGCGAAGGAGCATGTCGCAGTACGTTTCATTGGCGCCAGCGGCCATCTCCATCCGAGCCGATTCCACTACGCCATTAAAAACCGAGTGCCCACCATCAAGTTTTCCCTTGTTTCTGAATCGATCAGAAGCTAGCTCGTTATTATGCGCTCCCTCCCTGCCCTACTAGCCGCTTTCTGTCTCTTTCTCGCCTCCTGTGCCCAACGCGAAGAGCCCCATAACTACGACATCGTGGTGTACGGAGGAACGTCCGGAGCCATTACCGCAGCTGTCCAGGCGAAACGAATGGGTAAATCCGTTGCCATCGTTTGTCCGGATTCGCACTTGGGCGGTTTAAGCTCAGGTGGGCTTGGCTGGACCGACTCAGGCAACAAAGAAGTCATTGGCGGGCTTTCGAGAGAGTTCTATCAGCGGGTCTACGATCACTACCAAAAAGCCGACGCTTGGAAATGGCAGGATCGGGAGGAGTACGGAAATCGAGGTCAAGGTACCCCAGCTATCGACGGCGATGCCCGCACCATGTGGATATTCGAACCGCATGTTGCCGAAAACATCTTCGAGGACTTTGTGACTGAGTACGATATTCCGGTCTTTCGTGACGAGTGGCTGGACCGCAAAAACGGCGTCCAGAAAAATAGTGGTCGTATCAAACAGATCACTACTCTCAGTGGAAAGGTATTCGCCGGAAGTATGTTCATCGACGCTACTTATGAGGGTGATTTGATGGCAGCGACCGGAGTGTCCTATCATGTCGGGCGCGAGGCCAATAGCGTGTACGGCGAAGAATGGAATGGCGTGCAAGTTGGAACTCTCCATCACAATCACTGGTTTCAATCGGATATAAGCCCTTACGTCGTTCCTGGTGACCCAAGCAGCGGATTGCTGCCGCGCATTTCTGCAGAAGACCCCGGTGTGAGGGGTGAAGGTGACAATAAGCTCCAAGCATACTGTTTCCGCATGTGCCTTTCCAGCAACCCAGACAATCGAGTCCCCTTTCCCCAGCCTCCCGGATACGACCCGAATCAATACGAGCTTCTAGTCCGCGTTTTCGATACGGGTCGCCGCGACTACTTCCAGAAGTTCGACCCGCTCCCCAACCACAAGACCGACACCAACAACCACGGACCGTTTAGCACGGATAACATCGGTATGAACTACGACTATCCCGAAGCGTCGTACGAACGAAGAAAGGAGATCATAAAAGAACATGAAGTTTACCAAAAAGGGCTGATGTACTTCATCGCCAACGATCCCCGAATACCGTCAGAGATTCAAAATGAGATGAATCGCTGGGGACTCGCCAAGGACGAGTTTATGGACAACGGCCACTGGCCCCACCAAATCTATGTTCGGGAAGCGCGGCGCATGATCGGCGAGTACGTTATGACCGAAGGGGACACTCTCGGAAAGCGAATAGTTCCCCACTCCGTTGGCATGGGCTCGTATTCGCTGGATTCCCACAACACGCAGCGATACGTAAAGCCAGATGGTTTTGTTCAGAACGAAGGCGATATCGGCGTGAAGCCAAAGCAACCTTATCAAATATCATACGGGTCGCTCATTCCCAAACAAGAGGAATGCGAGAATCTGCTCGTTCCTGTATGCGTATCCAGCTCCCACATCGCCTTCGGGTCGATTCGAATGGAGCCTGTATTTATGATTCTTGGACAGTCTGCCGCTACCGCCGCCTGCCAGGCGATTGATCAAAATACGTCTGTCCAGAAAATCGATCGAAAGCAACTTAGATCCCAGTTGCTCGCCGACAAGCAAGTTCTGGAGAACGCCGAATAGTTCAATTGAAACTGTCGTGGAATGTAGGGGCGTCGCTTGCGACGACCGCGTAGGTATTTTGAAGCCACTTCTGCGGTCGCCGCAAGCGACGCCCCTACAGAATAAGATTGGGTCCAACAGCCAAAAAGTATTACTTTTCTAGTAGATCAAGAATTTTTCAGATCCCACACGTCCGATCAACTCTACCTCCTTCTGAACTCCATGTGAATCTCCGGGCCTTCCGCCTGAACTTCTTCGTAGAGACGGATCATCTTCTCTTTCAATCGGCCAAACCGTTCGGGTTGCGTTTTAGAGAGATCTGTCGTTTCCGAAGGATCCTTGGAAAGGTCGTACATGGCAAAGCTCCCAAGGCTGGCCTGTTTGATAAACTGCATGATCGTCCAGCCTTCAGGCTGTTTGGCATCGGCGATATCACCCGGTTTCAACTGAGGTTCCATCGTGGCGAGTAGTTTGAAATTCCCATCACGCATGGCGACTTCTCGTCCGCCTCGCGCATGCCACAACCACCAAAGCATAGGCCTGTCTCGGCTGACTGGACCATCACCCACTAAGGCCGACAGTACGTTTGCCCCATCCAAGGTACGGTCGGAAGCGGGGTCGACACCCGCCGCAGCACACAAGGTCGGTAGCCAGTCAGTCCCATTCACTGGTTCTTCACTCACCTTGCCTGCTGGAATTCTTCCTGGCCAACGAACGATCCCTGGCACATGAATGCCACCCTCGTGAATGTGACCTTTGGCGCCGCGAAGATGACCGGAACTGCCGAATGCCGTTACTGTGCGGTGCTCGGGACCGTTGTCCGCGGTGAATACAATCAGAGTATTGTCAGCCAAACCCTTCCTATCTAAAAAGTCCAACAACCTTCCAATGTGGTGGTCCAGCATGGATACACAACCGAAGTAAAGATCCGGATTCTCTAACTCCGGTTTCCGAATCACTTGAGGCCCTCCAGAAACGGCTAGCCCTTCTAGGTAGGGAGCGACTTTTTCTTTCGGATACAGGGCACGAAACTCGTCCGCAGCCAATACTGGAGTGTGCGGCTCACTAAACCAAAGGCAGGTGAAAAACGGCTGCTCCTCATCACGAGCCTCAATCCACTCCATCGCTTCATTGACCACCAATTCACTCATCCATCCCTCAATTTTGCCGGCTGGCACTCCGTTGCGCCTGAAATCCTCCGGGTCCTTTCCAAAGTTAGTTGCGTTCGCGAGCCAGTGATCGAACCCGTGGTCCCCAGGATAAGGTTGCTCACCGGACTCGAAGTCTCCCGAGCAGTGCCACTTCCCTGCAAACATGGTTTGATAGCCCGCATCCTTCAGCTTTTCGGCAACCGTCGTTTCCTCCACTGGAATATGGAGCGGTTTGAATCGAGCAAAGTCGTACATGCCAACTCGATACGGGCTCCGTCCGGTCAACATGCCGGCTCGAGCGGGCGAGCAATTCGGACTGGCAGAATAGCATTGGTTGAGTTTCATGCCTTCCGCCGCAAGTCGGTCAAGATTCGGCGACTCGATAATCGGCGAACCGAAACAACCCAAATCCCCGTAACCCATATCATCAGCCAACAGGAAAATGATGTTAGGTTTCGCCTCTCCCTCATTCGCCTGCGTATCCAAAGAGCAAAGCGCCAGAGCGATTATCAGGCGCTTCCCAATTGAGAGCCAACGCAAGGTTGACCGAAGGGTCTTTCGGAAGGGGTAGGTTGTCTTGGTCATGATTTTGGAATTCGTAGAAGTTTCAGCTAACTCGCATTTCATGCAAGCACGACATTTCTAGAGACTGGAAAAACGGCTCCTTACTTAGTTTACACTTTCTAAGCCATGATCCCCTTCACCAAATGTCCATGTACATCGGTCAGACGATAGCGTCGGCCTTGGAATTTGTAGGTGAGTCGCTCGTGGTCTATTCCGAGAAGGTGAAGCAGGGTCGCGTGCAAATCGTGCACATGGACGGAATTTTCGGTGATGTTGTATCCAAATTCATCCGTCTCGCCGTATGTGATACCTGGTCTGACACCCGCCCCGGCCATGAAGATGGTAAAGCATCGCGGATGATGATCCCGTCCGTAGTTGTCTTCGGTCAATGTTCCTTGGCAATAGACCGTGCGCCCGAACTCCCCGCCCCAGATCACCAAGGTGTCTTCCAAAAGCCCTCGCCGTTCTAGGTCTTCAATAAGAGCGGACGATGCCTGATCCGTATCGTAGCATTGCCCGGGAATCTGGTCTGGAAGCACCTTATGCTGATCCCAGCCCATATGGAATAGCTGCACAAAGCGCACGTCACGCTCGACGAGCCGTCTGGCCAATATACAATTGTTGGCAAACGTGCCCCGTTTCCGCGACTCGGGACCATAAGCTTCGAAGGTCGATTCCGGCTCACTCGATAGATCGGTCAATTCGGGCACGGAAGTCTGCATTCGGTAGGCAAGTTCGTATTGGGCAATGCGAGTGGCCACCTCGGGATCTCCCGATTCTTCGTACTTCTTTTGATTAATCGCATTCAGATCATCCAGCATCCGTCGACGCGTGGATCGATCCATCCCGTCGGGATTATTCAAATACAAAACCGGATCGCCGATTCCCCGGAAACGAATCCCCTGGTGCGTCGTAGGCAAAAACCCGCTCCCCCACAAGCGATCGTATAGCGGCTGGCCACCGGGTCGGCCAGTACCGGTTGACACCATGGCTACGAAGGCCGGAAGGTTTTCGTTCATGCTCCCCAGTCCGTAGGATAGCCAGGAACCCACGCTCGGGCGACCCGCGATTTGAGAGCCCGTTTGGAAGAAGGTAATCGCGGGATCGTGATTGATGGCTTCCGTATACATCGATTTGATAAAGCACAGCTTATCGGCGATGCGCCCGATATGCGGCATGAGCTCGCTTACCCAGGCCCCACTCTCTCCTCGTCGTTTGAAATCGTAAATCGTGGGGGCAATCGGAAATCGCTTCTGTCCCACTGTCATACCCGTAACCCTTTGGTCTCCGCGAATGGAATCCGGCAGATCGGTCGCATAACGCTTCCGCAACTCCGGCTTCCAATCAAACAGATCCAGCTGAGACGGCGCTCCCGACTGGAAGAGATAAATCACTCGTTTTGCCTTGGGGGCAAAATTGGGAAACGCATTGCCCGGCCCATTTTCCGCCATTAGATCACGGCCCAACAGACTAGCGAGAGCAGCGGCTCCCAGACCCGTCGCGGTTTTCCCGAAGAATTGTCGTCGGTTCAATAAAAGCTGGTTCTCTGTAATTGGGTCCATCTGCTTAAGCTACTCCTTGGAAAGGGTTTCGTCTAGGTTCAGAAGCACGTTGGCCACCACTGACATGGCAGCGAGTTTCGAGGCATCAATCTCAATGCTGGGACTTGACGCGCCAACGGTCACTAAATCCTTCGCCTTTTCTGGATGCTCCTTATACGTATCCAAATATTCGCTATAGCCGCGTACGAGAATATCGAGGACATCCGCATCCGGCTTGCGACCCAAAACGAGCCTGTGCCCGTATGCGATCTGCTCCTCCACGGAGGATCCGCCCTCTCGCAGCATGCGTTCGGCTAGCGATCGAGCCGCTTCCACGAATTGCTCGTCGTTCATTAAATTCAAAGCCTGTAAGGGCGTGTTGGTACGGGTGGTCAAGACCGAGCAGGCTTCACGGGAGGCATTGTCAAAATTCATCATCGAGGGCGGAGGCACCGTTCGCCTCCAAAAGGTGTAAAGACTCCTTCGATACAAATCATCCTCCTCGCCGACTATGTACTTATACCCTTTGGCGCTCACCTCGTCCCAAAGGCCTTCGGGCTGATACGGCATCACGGGAGGTCCACCCACACGCTCTACCAGAAGACCCGATACCGCCAAAGCCTGATCCCGAATCGATTGCCCGCTGAGGCGGTAGCGTGGACCCCGGGCTAGGAGACGGTTCTCGGGATCTTTCTCCAGCAGTTTTTCGGTTACCCGCGAAGACTGGCGGTAGGTGGAACTCATAACGATGCGCTTTTGCATGGCTTTGACATCCCAGCCACTGTCGACAAATGCGCTCGCCAGCCAATCAAGCAGTTCTGGGTGACTGGGTGACTCTCCTTGGGAGCCGAAATCCTCCGCTGTCTTTACGAGGCCGGTACCAAAATACATTTGCCAATAGCGGTTCACGGCCACCCGAGCGGTGAGCGGGTTGCTGGGATCGACGATCCATTGGGCGAGACCCAAGCGATTTCGCGGCCATGCCGGATTCATCGGAGGCAGCGTTTCGAGTGTCCTCGGACGCAGCGCCTCACTGGTATCCGGCTGGTCATAAGCCCCTCGATTCAGTACATAAGAGTCACGAAGACCGGGCGTCTCCTTCATGATGCTCACTTTCACCGTCGCCTTTGACTCAAAGGCATTCAAAGTCTTCTCTCGCTCCTTCAGTTCCGCGAGAAGCCTTTGTCCTTCGGTATCCTCTCGAATCCAAGCCGCCTCCAAAGCCGAACGAACCGACTCACTGTCGTGGGTGAAAAGGAGATCCCTCGGATCAGATCCTGACAGGAGGCCTATTTCCTCGCGGCTTAACTCCGTATCGTAAATCTGGACATCGTCAATGACGCCCGCGTTAAGCGTGGCGTCCCGCAAGAATTCGCGGGCATCCTTTTCCGCCCGAGCTCCAATCAGCAAAGGGAGATCGCTGGTCGCGGAATCTTCGAGAGTATCCAAGAGAATGGTGGTCGGCACCGGCGTGCCATCGACGTAGAGGTGGACGCCTTTTCCTCGATTGCTCCCATCCCAGGTGACGCCAAGTCTAACGGGTTCGCCCGGCTTAACTACGGGGCCCGAAACCACTTCAATCCCTTTCTCCTTCTCGTGATCTTGCATCAGCTGGAAGGATACGCGGAAGTCTTTATCAGGACCCGTATCCTCCAGCATAATTCGGTAACCCTTCAGGGTATCCTTTTCCGCCATCACCAGAATCGGCCCTTCCGACCCGGCAAATCGGACCGGGGCATCGAGTTGAGCCAACCACGTTCGAGCCTGCCTGGAATCGAATCCTCCTTCATGGGCGTCGGCGACCTTCATGTAGCCGGTCCTCCCTAGACGAATACCCGAGCCGTATGTGGCATCGCTGACAAGCCGGGCTTCACTCTCGGATCGACCGATCAGGAAACCCTTTCGGTAGGAGTTCCGCGCATCGACAGTCGTTCGGTTCACGTCCGCATCGAGGGGGAAATGCAGTGCGGCGGTAGGCAGAGATTTGAGCGGGCGCAAGGTTTCGGAGCGAAGCGCTTGCTGCTCTTCTATCCAATCTTGAAAGTCTTGGCGACGGCGTTGCGGGAGTTCGTGGATACGTTCCTCAACGGACGCCAAACCTTGCGTTAGTCGTACGTGTTCGCCGGCGCTGCCCTTTGTATAGACCGTCATGTTTGGCGTTGGCGCGCTCGTCCCATCCTGTCCATGCTCGTCGATGTTGTTGAAAAAGGCGAATAGACTGTAATAGTCCTTCTGCGTGATGGGATCGTACTTGTGGTCGTGGCAGCGAGAGCAATTCATAGTCAAACCCAGCCACACCGTGGAGGTCGTTTCCACCCGATCGGCCACGTATTCGACGATAAACTCGTCGGGGACGATCCCTCCTTCGTTGTTAATCCGGTGATTGCGATTGAAGGCGGTCGCCAATCGCTGATCCCGAGTCGGATGCGGCAGCAAGTCACCGGCAAGCTGCTCGATGGTGAACTGATCGAAAGGCATATTGGCGTTGTACGCGTCGATGACCCAGTCCCGCCAAGGCCATTGGCTGCGTCGCATGTCATTCTGATAACCGCCCGAATCGGCATACCGGGCCGCATCTAGCCAGACCAAGGCCATTCGCTCGCCGTAACGAGAGGACGCCAACAATCTATCCACCACGCGCTCCCAAGCGCCTTCGGCACTGTCACTCAAAAAGGCATCTACCTCTTCAGGCGTCGGCGGCAATCCTGTCAGATCCAGACTGGCTCGCCGGATGAGCGTCTCTTTCGAAGCTGGGGGCGATGGCTCCAGCCCTTCCATCCGCAATCGGCGAACGACGAAATGATCAATGGGATTGGTCGCCCAATTTCGATCTTCTGGAGAAAGCTTCGGTATTTCAGGCCGAGCGATTGGCTTGAACGACCAGTGCTGATCATAATTGGCCCCATCCGAAATCCAGCGATCCAGAATGCGCTTCTCTGAGTCAGTCAGCGCCAGCTTGGACTCCGGAGGCGGCATGCGATCCTCCAACACCTCGTCCTCCCAAATTCGGTGGTGGGCTTCACTTGCTTCCAGGTCTCCGGGAACGATTCCCGCGTAGCCTCCTAGATCAGCGATCGCCCTTTCCCGTGTATCCAGACGGAAGTCCGATTTCTGATTGTCCGCATCGGGGCCGTGACACTGAAAGCACTTGTCAGAAATGATCGGGCGAACATCGCGATTAAAATCGATCGACTCCTCTTCTGCGACGATCGCAGAGACCGGGATCAGGAGGATCGAAATTGCCGCAATAGGCTTCATTACAAATTAGGAGAAATCTACTCCTCCCGAAAAAGCGGACTGTCCACCACAGCCGCAATCGTATCAATGATCCGGTATTCATTTTCTGCGGACTTAGACAATATCTTCCCTAGCTCCCAATAGTCATCGGGCTCCTCCCCATTGGCGTAGGTCAGCAGCTTTGAAATAAAGCAGCGAACAAAACGGTCTCTATTGGCTTCGGAAAGGAGATGCTGGCGATATTCGACAATGTCGCCATATTCGAATCCATTTCGAAATTTGGCCGTGGAATCGATTGGGATCGGCTTATTCTCCCATGGTCTGGGTAGCGGCGGCAGCCCCAGTGAAGCCAGACGTTGGTCCTCTTTCTCAATTTCCTGCATTTCCACACGT
>JAUHWE010000727.1 GCA_030424825.1 Verrucomicrobiia bacterium | reverse complement strand
TCGTCCATCCGTAATCAGCGCCACCTCTTTGATGAGTCCTCGTCCGGCGACCGCTGACGTGGGCGAGAGCATTTCCCGCATGCCGGGACCACCGACGGGGCCTTCGTTGCGAATGACGACCACATCGCCGGCTACGACATCACCGCGAAGAATGCCCTGCAGCGAATCTTCCTCGTTTTCGTAGACTTTGGCGGTGCCTTTAAAATAGAGACCTTCTTTTCCGGTGATCTTGCCCACCGCCCCCGTTGGGGCGAGGTTGCCTTTGAGGACCCTAAGGTGAGAGGTTTCCTTGATGGGCTGGTCCCACGGACGAATAATGTCTTGTTCGTTCGGATACGATGGATAGGGCCCGACCTCTTTAAGGTTTTCCGCGATCGTCTTGCCGGTAACGGTTAGGCATTCGCCATGCAACAGGCCGCGATCCAGCAGTATTTTCATCATTGGCTGTATGCCGCCAATGCGAATGAGGTGGGACATGTTGTATTTGCCAAAAGGCTTCACATCGGCGAGCAGGGGAATCTTTTCCCCAAGGCGCTCAAAATCGTCGATCGATAGCGCGACATCTGCCGAGTGGGCGATGGCCAGCAAGTGCAGAATGATGTTGGTCGATCCACCGAGTGCGATACAGGTCATGATCGCATTTTCGAAGGATTTCTTGGTGAGAATGTCGCTTGGTCTAAGATTCTGCTCGATCAGGTTGAAAACCGCCTTGCCCGCATTTTCGCAATCGAGACGTTTGTCTTCACTGACCGCTAGCTGGGCGCTGGACCCAGGCAAACTCATCCCAAGGACTTCGATGGCGCTAGCCATGGAGTTAGCCGTGTACATGCCGCCGCATGAACCCGGGCCCGGGATGCAGGTGGATTCTATTTCCTTAAGCTCGGCATCGTCGATTTCGCCCCGAGCGTGTCGGCCGACCGCTTCGAAAATGGAAACAATATCGGTGGGCTTACCTTTGTGAAATCCTGGTAGAATGGAACCGCCGTACACGAATACGGAGGGGCGATTGAGCCGCGCAATCGCCATCATGCAGCCCGGCATGTTTTTATCGCAGCCGCCGATCGCAACGAGTCCGTCCATGCCTTCTCCTGCAACGACCGTCTCGATGGAGTCGGCGATGACTTCCCGAGAGACCAAACTGTAGCGCATGCCTTTGGTGCCCATGCTGATGCCGTCGGATATCGTGATCGTCGAAAAATTCACCGCCTTGCCGCCGGCCTGATTGGCCCCCTTAGTCGCGTAGGTCGCGAGCTCGTCGATGTGCATATTGCACGGCGTTAAATCACTACCGGTAGAAGCGATGGCAATCTGGGGTTTTTTGAAGTCGTCGTCATCGAATCCCACAGCCCGCAGCATGGAGCGTGCGGGGGCGCGGTCGTTGCCGTCGACGACGACAGAAGAATGAGGACGATTACGATTTTTGTTTTCGTTGGTCACGTATTGTTGATTGTTGATAACTTTGCGTTGCGTTCCTTGGAGGAGGTTATAGCCCCTTGCCACTATCACGGGGAAAATCGTGAAAAAGAGACCCTTTACATCAGAGCTTTTACTTGCGATCAAGTCATTCCCCTCCTCGAATTACACAATTTCCGCAGACCGATTTTTTAAATGGCATTCAGCTTAGACAGAGTATTGAAGGCGCTCCTCTTTGGAGCTTCCGGCCCGTTGAGCGTTAAGGATATCCAAAAGGTATTTTCCAAATTCCATGAGCAGGCCGAACTTTTGCCTGAGATGGAAGTGGCGACTCCAGAGGACGAAGACGAATCGGGAGTAGAGCAGCCGTTTTTAGAGGCGGAAGGGATGCCCACTTCGGATGTGCCTTCTCTGGTAACTGCGGGCCAGATACGCGAGTCGATCGACCGGATTGCGGCGGAGTTGGAAGATCGGGATGAAGTTTATCGTCTCGTCGAAAAGCATGATGGTTTTGTATTAGTGACGTCTCCCAGCGTTGGCGAATGGATTCGCTTGCTTCGCGACGAGCCCAGACCGCTGAAACTCACCCAGTCAGCTCTCGAAACGTTGGCCGTGATCGCCTATCGTCAGCCAGTGATTCGATCCGAAGTGGAAAAAATCCGCGGAGTCTCCATTGACAGCGCATTGAGCCGTCTAATGGAGCGGGACCTCGTGCAAATCGTCGGACGAGCGGATCTTCCCGGTCGCCCTATCCAGTACGGTACGAGCGAAGCGTTTCTCGAGTTTGTAGGAGTGAGGACGGTGGAAGAGCTGCCGTCTTCGGATGTGTTGTCTCCTCGCCAAATTGACGAGTGGCTGCACGAAGTTTCCAACCAGCGCGAGGTGACGGAGAAAGAAATGGGATTGCCCGAGGGCGAGCGCGGAGACGAAGAAGCGGAAAGCGTGGCCGAGGACCCGGAGCGTTTGGAGGAATCGGAAGAGATGGGAGAAGTCGAGTCCATCGAGCAAGCAGTTGAGAGTGAGACCGATCGAGAAGCGATCTAGCTATGAGCTTGAACGATCAGAGAAAACGGATCGACGAATTGGACGAGCAAATCCTGAGCTTGCTCAACGAGCGTGTTCGATGCGCAGCGGAGATTGGCCGGATAAAACACAAGAACG
>JAUHWE010000726.1 GCA_030424825.1 Verrucomicrobiia bacterium | reverse complement strand
TCCGAGCGCCCAAAAATGTTCCTGAGTAGAACCGGCGCGTTCCGGATTTGTCGTCATATCTTTCCTCCTAACTAACCTGATTGTGAGCGGAAGAAACAGGCAGGATGCCTGTGCTACGTTTAATGGGCACTCGGAGATCGCCCGCTACCTTGCCTTATTCAAAGCGGTGTCAATGTAGGCTTGGGTGCCTACTTTGGATTTGCTGCCGCCCCCATTCCACAAGTCCCATTTGGGATCCGCGTGGCGTTTGAACCAGGCATGAAGTCGTTCGCGAAGCTGTTTTTGCCTAGCGGCGTGAACGTCTCGTCCGGCTAGATTGGTGAGCTCGTCCGGATCTGACTTTAGGTCGTACAGCTCGAATTCCGGAGCCTGCCCCAGTCTCTCGACGTATTTCCATTCTAGGGTACGGATATGCCGCACATTCTCGAAATCGTAGAAGACGACATCGTCCCAGCCGGTTAGTTTCTCACCGCGCAGCGTAGGAGAAAAGTCTCGGCCCGGCGAGGGCGTCGGTGAGTGCGGGGGCATCGATCGGCCGAGAAAGCTTAACAAGCTGGGCATGAAATCGTAATTGGTCACCAGGTGGCCCTCGACTCGATTGGCGGGGATTTTACCGGGCCAGCGAAAGATCATCGGAATGTGCATCGTTCCATCGCGTCCATGGATCGGATTGGCGTGATCCCCCATGCCCCAGAATCCGGCATGACCCGCAACGGCGCCCTGATCCGCCGTGTAGATAACCAGGGTGTTTTCATCCAGATTGAGCCTTTCCAGCGTATCCATAATTCGACCCACACCGGCATCGACGGCGGTGACTTGACCGGCGAGGTTACGCCCGATTTGCACGTCGCCTATCAGCTCATGCTGATTGCGTTGCCATGGATGCACTCGTTCCGGTCGGGGAAAGGAAGGCAACGGGTGGTCCACATAAGGATCGGACCAAGGCGAGGGCACCGGTTCTTTCACTGCACTGGACAGCGAGTAGGGACCATTGTAGGCGAGGAAAAGAAAAAACGGTTTGTCGGGATGGCTGCGCCGGCTTTTTTCGATGAATTCGATTCCCCGATCGGTCCAGTACTCGCTGAGATGTTTATCTTCTGTGCGCAGTTCACCATCGTCTATCACTTCCTGATTAAGAAAGCCGGTGGAATGGCCGTGCGTTTTCGTTGTCCAGAAAGTGAAGCCATCCTGGGGATGCAGGTTGTCGCCCAAATGCCACTTTCCGGACAAGCCGCTCACATAGCCCGCCTCGCTCAGGATCTCCGGGAGAGTGGTAAATTCTTCTAGCGTGTAGTAGGCGTCGGGACCTGTCTGGGCACCGCCTTGCACCAGATAGCGATGAACGCCGTGCTGGCTGGGGGTGAGTCCGGTCAGAAAGGTTGCCCGCGTTGGGGAGCAAACCGCGTTGTTGGAGAAGGCCTGCGTAAACCGGATTCCTTCTGTGGCCAATCGGTCGATGTGAGGTGTTTGAAAATCTGGATTCCCATAACAGCCTAGGTGCCACGCCCCCTGATTGTCGGTCAGAATAAAAACGATATTGGGCGGGTCCTTGTCCGCCAGCAACGGGCCTGCCGGAATCGCTATTACGAAGCCGAGAAGCGACAGGCTAAGGGCTATCTTCACAATTCGCTTGCGGAGGGCCGCAAACCAGTGGGTGGCGCTCGGGGATGCGGTGGTGAGGGAGGGAATCGGGCACATGGATGATGAGATACTTTGTGTTCTGCGGAGTCGCAAACTCGCGTACGGGGTAGATTTTTCAATGAGTCTTTAAAAAGACAGGAAAGTCAATGCATGGATAATCTTCTCATTGGGGCGGGCGAGGTTTCCGATTCGGCATCACTGGAGTTGTTAACTATTTTGCCGTAAGGTCATAGAGATCGCGGAGCCGGAGAGGATAAAAGGACGGAAGTTGTACCCAAGCCTTTGTGACAACATATAATCAGAACGACGATTGAGGGCGTCATAGCTTTTTTGGACCTGTCATACGGGGCTTGTGTGAGATGTTTCTTCAATAGCCCCTCGGAGTTCGAGCTTGTTAAATGCTCTAGGATGGGTCAGGCTCAGAATAGTATTTCTTCGATTTGGGAGACCTTGAACCCGCAACGGTTTGGGGAAGCCCCCCTAACTTGCTCCTGTTACCCTAAATTCTTATGATGTCCTCTTCTTGTCCTCTCTACCGCGTTTCACTTTTCGGGATGTCCCTTTTGTTATTTAGCATTGCCCTTTCAGAGAGAATCAAGGGCGGTGAAGGAATCCCGATCGGAGCCTATCGTCAAATGTTCATAGACGACTACCTTATCGCGGAAACGGACAATATAACGAGGCGACTTTGCCCGGTGGAAAAATATTCCGGTAACCCCGTTGTGCGGGCGGACCGGCCTTGGGAGAGAGAACTAGCGGTCCCGCAAGGGAGTGTAATCTATGACGACGAAGACGGGATCTATAAGATGTGGTACACGACCAATGTACAATCAAAAGGGAAGGGCGTCACCTTCAATAAGGGCAAGGCCCTGGCTTATGCGGTCAGTGAAGATGGTATTCATTGGAATAAGCCGGAGATGGATCTCGTTCTGGAGGATGGCCAGAAGACTA
>JAUHWE010000054.1 GCA_030424825.1 Verrucomicrobiia bacterium | reverse complement strand
TCTCATTGTGTAAGTGGGAACGCTTGCGCTGGGTCATTGGTTACCCTTTTACATTTGGCCCCTGTTTTGTCTTCCCTATGCAGGGGCAGGTATTAAGGATTCCACAACATGAATCATCGGAGTTTCGGAAAAGACAGAATAAAGATATCGGAAGTGGGGTTAGGTTGCTGGCAAATCGGTGGCAACTGGAGCCACGTCGAAGAAGACGTCGCTCAGTCGATTCTAAAGACTGCGGTAGAGGCAGGGGTATCCTTTTTTGATACTGCGGATGTATATGGTGGAGGCAGAAGCGAGGAGATCATCGGACGGTTTCTGAAAGAAGTGGGGATGAATGATTTGTTTATCGCTACAAAGATTGGTCGAGGAGAGATGTATCCAGATAAATATTCAAAGGAGGGAATTCGTTCTGGTATTGAAGGCTCGCTGAGTCGCCTGGGAGTTGAATCACTAGACCTTGTCCAAACGCACTGCGTCCCCATGGACGTTATGCGTTCTGGAGAGATTTATGAATGGCTAGGTGATCTGGTTGATGAGGGTAAGATCAAGCGAATCGGAGCGAGCGTGGAAACGGTGGAAGAGGCGAATAGACTTCTGGAGAACCTCGATTCGCTTTATTCGCTGCAGATCATTTTCAATGTCTTTAGGCAAAAACCAATAAGAGAGGTTTTCGAGAGGGCCAAGGCGCGCGATGTAGGGATCATCGCTCGCGTTCCCCTGGCGAGCGGAGTCCTTTCGGGCCGGTTCACTGAGAAGACAACGTTTGGTGCCGAGGACCACCGTAATTTCAATAAGGATGGAGCCGCATTTAATGTGGGGGAAACTTTCGCGGGGGTTCCATTTGAGAAAGGAATCGAATTCGCTCAGAAGATTGGGACGATGAAACCTGCATCTCTTAGCCTGACCGAAATGGCGCTTCGTTGGATTCTCGATTTTGATGCGGTGTCGGTCGTGATTCCCGGGGCAACTAAGATTGAGCAGGTGAAAATAACCGCGTGAGTTTCGGAATTGCCCAAGCTTAACGAGGACGTTCATCGAAATTGGAAAGCCCTGTATGAGGATGAAATTGCTCATTATGTGCGGGGTGCCTATTAGGGCGTTGCGATTCTTTTCATAACTGTTCAGCGAAGCGTGCCACCGTTAAGTGAATACTATATGATGCGATGTTGTTTTCTGTCGATTGGTTGATACTCGTTGGTATTGTCCCGGGTTCGCATGGTCCCATTTAGATATTGCATTTCCCCAACACGTGTGTGAGAAGCCCGCTATGATCCCGCGGAAATCATCTAAGAAGGTGAATACAACCCTGGCTTTGGCCCAGCATTTAGGGTTGTCGCGATGGACGGTCTCCAGGGCATTGAACGGCCATGCAGGGGTTAAGGCGGAAACCGTTGAGCGCGTGAAGGCGGCCATGCAGACGCTTGGATTTAGCCCAAATGCGTTGGCTCGTGGACTCCGAGGAGGAAAGACGGGAGTGGTCGGGATTTGTTTTCAGACCTTCGGCACACCGGTGTTTTCTAAAAAACTGATTGCGCTTCAGGAATCTCTCCGAAAGCGCGGCTACAGTGGGATCATCGAGTTGATCGAAGACGATGCAGAAGCTGAAAATAAAGTCATCCGGCACTTTCTCTCATTGAAGGTAGAAGGCATCATATTCGTCGGTGGACCACAGGTTGAGAATTTGGAGTTTGTAAGAGATTTGAGGAATAGCAACGCGCTATCTGTGCTCGCGATTGATCCGTTTTCCGAATCCGATATACCGCAAATCAGTCTCGATCGAGGACATGCGATGAGAATTTCGCTCGAGAAGTTTTACGAGTTGGGCCACCGAAAGATCGCGGTACTCGGGATTCGAGCAGATGTCATTTATGGTGCGGAAAGAGTTGCGAGTCTCAATGATGTCTCGAAAGAGCTGGGTTTGGAGTGGGGAAAAAGCCTGAAGCTGATCGTCGACGAGGAAAGTTTGGAGATGAATTATGATACCGGTCACAAACTCGCCAAAAGATTTTTGGAGGAGGCGAGCGATTGCACCGCAGTATTGGCTATAAATGATCCGGTTGCGATTGGGGCAATGCGTGTGTTTCTTAAAAGCGGGTTGTCCATTCCGGGAGATATTTCACTAATCGGTTTTGACAACCTGGATTGCTCGTCTCATCTCCATCCGACTTTGACTAGTGTGGATCAGAGAATCGAATACTTCACAGAGCAGGCAGTTGAGATGCTAGTTCTGCAAATGGGTGGAGCGTCGCAAGATGGCGATAAAGTGAAGCAAGTAAAACCGGAGTTGGTGCTTGGAGAGTCGATCGCGCCAGCGGCCTGATTGTTGGGCTACCATATTTCTGAGTGTGAAAGTTCTACTTACCACCACAAGCTATCAAGATACTCCGGGGCCTCATCATGAGATTCTTGAATCCAGTGGCTGGGAAATTGTACGGGAGCGCGGACCTTTGCCGGAAAGCCGAATGCTGGAGTTAGCTGGTGAGTTCGACGCGTTTCTGTGCGGGGACGACGCAATTACTCGATCGGTATTGGAAAAATCGTTACCGAGATTGAAGTGCATCAGCAAGTACGGAATTGGCCTCGATAAAATCGATGTTGATTTCGCGACTTCAAGGAAGCTGCCCGTGCTTTTCACACCGGGAGTAAATCATGCCACCGTAGCGGAACATACGTTTGGGCTGTTGATAGGGATAACCAAGCATATCGTAACGACAGCCGCTGCTGCTCGAAATGGAGAGTGGTTGAGGCTTACCGGCCACGAGATAATGGGCAAGACCATAGGTATTGTCGGCTTGGGGCGAATTGGAAAAGAAGTCGCTATTCGGGCCAGCGCTTTTGGCATGAAGGTAATCGCCTACGATATATATTGGGACGAGATATTTGCCGCAGCGCACAAGATTGAACGTTGCGAATCGGTGGATGAAGTGTTGTTCAACGCAGATGTGGTTTCATTGCATTGTTTTCTTTCCGATGAAACGCGCGGTATGATCAACGCGGATAGAATTGAGGAGATGAGAGATGGCGTCATCGTACTTAATTGCGCTCGCGGAGAGTTGGTTGTAACCGCTGATATGGCTGCGGCACTACATTCTGGGAAAGTGGGAGGTTATGGTGCGGACGTCCTTGATGAGGAGCCGCCCCCACCTGACCATCCCCTGCTCAATGCTCCTAATACGGTGATAACCAGCCATATTGGATCCAGAACGCATGAGTCGGTGATTCGTCAGGCGACGATGGCAACTGAAAATCTGGTGCGATTTTTGAAAGGGGAGCAACCGCACGCCCAAGCCAACAAATTTTAGAAGGAGAGAAAGCGAATGAAATACTTTGTAGTATCCGAAAATGACCATAACGAGATTGTATCTGCGGCTTATTTGAAGCGGGGCTATCTTGTGGATGAAGCCAACGAGGCAGCGCGTTTATGCACAGAGGCGTCACGGCACGGAATCCGTACGCACAATGCGATCAAGGCCCTTCATTTAGACGAAATGCTCGGCAGTGGCTCAAAGGGTTGTGTGCCGGGCGCTGAGATTATCGAAAAGCCTTCTCGGTTTCCCGCAGTTAAGATTTGGGATGCGCAACAAAAACTGGGCCAAGCGACGGGGTACCGGGCCTTAGAAAAATGTATTCAGCTGGCGGATGAGTACGGAGTGGGGATTGTTGCCGTGGACAATGCGTTCCACTATCTGTGGGGAGGTGGCTATATGCTAGAAGCGGCTCGAAGAGGCTACTTTGCCTATACGAATTGTACCGCAGCCTTGGCGGAAGTTGTTCCTTTTCAAGGCAAGTTTCCCACTTTGGGTACGAACCCTCATTCGTGGGGCTTTCCCACTGCGGATGCGGTTGGCTTTCCCATTGTGATCGACTGGGCGACGTCGGTAGTCGCCATGGGGCGCGTAGAGCAATTCAAGCGTGAAGGAATGACCCTCCCGCCGGATGCCGCAGTGGACAAGGATGGGAATGTGACTCAAAATCCCTTTGAAGCAGCCGCTTTACTTCCCTTTGGGTCCCACAAGGGATACGGGCTGTCGTTGATTAACGAATTGGTGGCGGGTCTCATCGGAGGATCCTTACCAACGATCAGAAATCGCTGGATTGACGAAGACGACGGCGAAAAGCGAGGTGCCTGCTTTTTCTTTCAAGTGATTCACCCCGAAGCGATTTCCAGTGGTCTCTTTGCTAAAGGCCGCGACCAATCCGGAAACATAAAGGCGGTGATTGACGATATTCTGGGTCACGGCAATGAGAAATGTTTATTGCCCGGTCAGCTAGAGTCGAATGCGGCCAAGCTAACTGAGGAGCATGGTGGTTTGCTATTCTCTGAGGCAGAAGTGAAGGAGTTTAACGAATTGGCTCAGGAGTGTGGAAAGGCGCCTTGGGAACAGAGTTTGCTAAAGACAGTATCCATATAATTGAATGACGATGAGTACATATATTGAAAAACTATTTAGTCTAGAAGGACAAGTTGCGGTTGTTTCTGGAGGGACAGGAGAGCTTTGTGGCGCCATGGCGGAAGGGCTGGCCGGTGCAGGCGCGTTTGTATACTTGCTTGGGCGGAGTGCCGAGAAGGCTGCTGATAAAATAGCTCGTATTGAGGCTTTGGGGGGATCGGCAGCTTTTTTGCCCTTCGAAGCGACCAATCGTGAATCTATTCAATCTGCTTTAGATTCTGTGTTGGAGAGCCATGGGAAGATTGACATTCTTATCAATGGAGCCGGTGGAAATTCGGCTACTCCTTTTCTTGAAATATCGGATGACGAGTTTCAGTCACTGCTGGAATTGAACATTAAATCGGTTTTTGCCTCGAGCCAAATTTTCGGTAACCAGATGATTAAACAGGGAAATGGGGGATCCATTATAAATGTGGGTTCTATGTCAGGTATCGTGCCTTTATCGCGTGTATTTACCTATTCGCTTACCAAAGCCGCAGTACACAATCTCAGCAAGAACCTAGCGCGAGAATGGGCGCCTCATAACATTCGGGTAAATACGATCGTCCCAGGGTTTTTTCCGGCGGAACAAAACCGCAAAGTTCTAACGACGGATCGCGTGGAAAGTATCATGAGGCATACGCCCATGAACCGTTTTGGAAATGCAGAAGAGCTTGTGGGAGCAACGTTGCTGTTGGCTTCCGCTCAGGCGGGTTCGTTCATAACGGGTGAAGAACTGGTGGTCGATGGAGGCTATGCATCGATGACCATATAGTTTGTCGCAAAATAGTATTCAAAAAAAGTTCATCAAATCGATATAGCGTATTCTTTAGCTAGGTATTGCTTTATCGATACAGTTTACTAGGGGATACTACTTAATAAGAGGCAATATTGTCAAAGAAAGCCGTCGATTCTTTTGCTTTTATAGAAAAAAGGGATTGAATAATATAAAAAAGGGAATTTGGTGATCCCCCATGATTTCAAACACGCTTAAAGCAATAAAGGAAACTAAGTCAAAGCTCGCTGCTCTCGAAAAGAAGGCGGCGGCGGAACAAAAGGCGAGAATTTCGAACCTTCACAAAGAAGCGGGTTTCGAAACACGTCGTGAATTGATTGAGGCACTCGAGTCACTTGGCGGAGCTGCTCCAAAAAAGGCTAGCGGCCGCAAGGCAGCCAAATCGAAGAAGGCGGCAAAGAAGTCAGTGAAGAAAGGCGCTAAAAAGCGCGCGAAGCGTACCGTTATCACTCCAGAGTTGAAGAATGGCATTATCGCGGCTCTTAAAGCAGGTGGAACAGGCGCTGCGATCGCATCTAAGTTCGGCGTTTCGGTTCCAACTTTGCATAATATTAAGAAAGCAGCCGGACTCACCAAGTCTCGCAAATAATAGACTCGTTCTCGTGTATTTTACGAAACCCACTCACCCGAGTGGGTTTTTTGTTTGGGAGCACGGCGCCTAGACTGTGAATCTATTGCACGAGGGAGGCCATGGCTCGCAATTCGGTGACGAACGTTGCCCTGCTTGAGAATGTCGATGAGATCGCCCTGAGGTTTTGAAATAGTCTCTCTCTCTGACTATTCGAGCGTTCTCATTGAGGTTGGTGATGGGACTTCTGTTTTATTCGCTATCTTAATACCGCTGTAGACTTGTATCTATATTCCGTGCCCAGGCATCGATGCCGCCAGCGACATTGATTGCATTGGAGTATCCGTTCTGGCGAAGATATTGAGTGACTTGCATGCTGCGTGAACCGTGATGGCAGCAAAGCAGCACAGGGCCCGATGTGGGTACTTGATCCAAGTTGCTAGGGATTGTATTCATCGGAATAAGTATCGATTTTTCGATCTTGCATATGTCGTTTTCGTAGGGTTCACGAACGTCAATTAGCGTTGCTTCGCCGGATTGTAGCAGGCGGTTTGCCTCCGATACGTCGATTTCGATTGGGTGGGAGTTGTTTTCCATGCTTTCTGAAATAGGTTCTTCAAGGTCGCAATTATCTTGATACGAATCTGCGAGAATTTCTTTGATGGCGGGTGATTGTCCGCAAAGGGGACATTGAGGGTCTTTCTTGATTTTCAGTTTACGGGTTCTCATAGACAAAGTATCGAGAACTAGCAAGCTGCCCGAGAGGGAGTCCCCAATCCGCAATATTTGCTTTATCGCTTCGAGCGCTTGCAAGCTGCCAATAATGCCGCAGAGCGCTCCAAGTACGCCAGCCTCGCCACAATTGGGAACGCTTCCTGGAGGGGGTGGTTCGGGAAAGAGGCAACGGTAACATGGCGCCTCATGAGAATTGTTAAATAGGGATACCTGTCCTTCGAACTTGAAAATACTCCCATAGACGAGGGGCGTCTTGGAAAAGTATGAGGCGTCGTTATTTAGGTAGCGGGTACTGAAATTGTCCGAACCGTCTACAACGAGATCGTATTGGCCAAATAGGTTGATCGCGTTTTGAGGCGTTACTCCTGATTCATGTAAAACAATCGAAACATGCGGATTAATGTCTCTAAGCCGTGCACGAGCTGACTGGGTTTTTAGAGAGTCGATATCATTAGTTCCGTGAAGCAGTTGACGTTGTAGGTTGTGTAATTCCACTTTGTCGAAATCCGCGATGCCGAGGGTTCCGACACCCGCTGCCGCCAAATACATGGAAACGGGACTTCCGAGACCTCCGGCTCCAATAACGAGAACTCGAGACTTTTTTAGCTTTTCCTGTCCGTCCACACCGATTTCTTCAAGTAAGATGTGACGACTGTAACGGGCTAGTTCCTCAGAATTGAGACTGTTAGAGTGGTGGCTCATTGATTTCGGTTGATAGGAATCGGGGAAGATAGAGCAATTGTAATCGAATTTCCATAGATAAAGTCATCTCCCAGATTCTAGGTGAATACGTGTTGGGAGAACGTTCGAAGCGTCATTAATCATTGACCTTGAGCGCCTGGTGTCAGATTTGGATGGGACATGGCAGAACGATTTGTAGTGATTATGGCAGGTGGAAAGGGAGAACGCTTTTGGCCTGCAAGTAGGCTGAAACGTCCCAAGCACTTGTTGCCCATCGTAGGCGATAAGCCAATGCTGACTCAAACGGTCGATCGATTGGAAGGATTCATCGAACCCGAGAATATATTCGTTATTACGAATGTGGAGCAAATGGAGGGTGTACGCGAAGTGTGCCCAAGTTTGCCCAAAGAAAATATAGTGGCAGAGCCCGTTGGCCGGGATACCGCCGCCGCCGTGGGCTTGGCGATGCTTTTGATCAAGCAGAAAGATCCCGAAGCGTCCTTGGCGATGTTGCCCGCTGATGCGTTCATACAGGACTTTGCGGGTTTTCAAAAGGCGTTGAATGTTGCATTTCTGGCGGCGGAGGAATGCTCTAGACTAGTGACCATTGGCATTACTCCTACCGAACCAGCAATAGGATACGGCTATATTCAAAAGGGCGAATCGGTCAGCGAGCACAAGGGTGTTGAAGTGTTCAAAGTCGTGGAATTCAAAGAGAAGCCGGTTTTGGAAACCGCGAAAGCGTATTTGGAAAGCGGCGACTACTATTGGAACGCAGGCATGTTCGTTTGGAGCGTTCAGGCAATATCGAATGCGCTGACCCAGTTTACGCCCGAGTTGATGTCAGGATTGATTGAGATCGAGAATCGGTTAAATGAAGGGGTGGATCTCGATCGGCTCCTGGTTGAACTGTACCCGAATCTGGAAAAGATCTCGATCGATTTCGCGGTGATGGAAAAGGCGGACAATGTCGTAACCTTGGCGGCAACGTTTGATTGGGACGACGTGGGAGCATGGCCCGCCATCGAACGCCATTTCCCGAAGGATGCCAATGGAAACGTGGCCGATGGAGAAGCGGTATTCGAAGCGAGCAGTGGCAATATTGTAGTGGGCGAGAAGGGGCACCTATTGGCGTTGGTTGGAGTGGAGGATCTCATCGTGGTTCATACCAAAGACGCGACACTCGTGTGCAAGAAAGACGAAGCCCAAAGAATAAAGGACCTTGTGAAAGGGTTGGAACCGGACCGGGTATAGATCAATCTGTTTTTTAATTTTTTAAATCGGTCTTCTTGTTTCAATTGATGCGCTGTATTGGAATCGATTTTGGGGAGCGAAGAGTGGGATTGAGTTACGGGGACGAGATCGGAGTTGCCACTCCGCTCGACGCGGCTGTCGAGGATCTCGAATCGGAACGGATTGAACATATCGTCAAAATTGCAAAGTCGAGAAGGGTGACCGATCTTGTTTTTGGCTACCCCTACAATATGGATGGGTCTATTGGCTTTAAGGCCAAAGAAGTAGATGCGTTTATCGAGAAAGTGCTTCAGCGAATATCATTGCCGGTTCATCGTATTGACGAGCGGCTTACTTCTAACGAAGCTTCCAAAGGCTTTAAAAAAAGACGGGATGATGCCTTGAGGCGTTCGGGGAAACTTGATTCAGCCGCGGCGGCATTGATATTGCAGGACTTCTTGGATCAAAGAGTAGAACTGCCGGAGCTTGAGTCCGATGAAGAGATCGATGATTTGTAAAATTGAGAGAACAGGGAGAAACGGAGTGTGATCGATATTTTCAGGACCATCTGTCGCTGGGCAAAGCGCTTGGCGTATTCGCAGATTGCCCGAAAGAAGAACATTCGTATTCAATTTTAGAATGAGTTTTGCTATTCTTCATTTCTCGGATTTATCTGTGATAAGATTCTATTGGAATAGGCGCATTCTATGAGATGGAAGTGTGGATGTTCCTATGACGGTACCGACTACTCCGGTTGGCAGACCCAAGATGGACCAATGTCAATTCAGCAAATTATCGAGGAGTGCCTTTCCGAGATATTCAAGAAAGAGACAAAGGTGATTGGAAGTGGTCGAACGGATGCGGGTGTACATGCAAAGGAGCAGGTGTTTCATTTCGATTTTGATTGGAAGCACGATCCGCAATCACTGCTCGAGGCGATGCGCTCATTGTTGCCAGATTCCGTCACACCTGTATTTGCAGAGAAAGTAGATGATGATTTTCACGCTCGTTTCTCCGCTGTATCCAAATGGTATCAATATAGAATCTACCTAGGGCGGGCAACGGCATTGGAGGCTCGATATAGCTGGGCTTTGTATGGCGATCTGGATTTCGAGGCGATGGCTCGAGCAATTAGTCAGCTCAAGGGGAGTCATGATTTTGGAGCGTTTGCTGCGAATCGCGGTATCGAATATGAATCGACTGTTCGAAAAATGTGCCGATCGGAAATGTTGCAGGAAGGAAACTTCTTGTCTCTCAATTTTCAGGCCGACGGATTCCTATATAAGATGGTGCGGAGTTTGGCGGGCACGATCGCAAACGTGGGACTGGGGCGATTATCCTTAGATGGTTTTTCTATGCTTTTGAAGACCGCTAAAAGGACGCCCATGGTTTTTGTGGCTCCGGCAAAAGGGCTTTGTTTGAAAAAGGTATATTATTAAGGGCAACGATGGGCACGATTGGGTGGGCATTGATCCTTGTGAGGATCAGCTGAACCGACTTGGTAAACCCTCCATCGGCCGATATGACTTTCTGAGTTGCCCTATTGCGAGATGGTAACGCATACTCACAATACTGTTACACGGATGAATCTGATTCGAAAAGCATTGGGTTTCGGGGCGGGGGTACTTGATGTGGCGTTCCCTCCGAGTTGTGTGAGTTGTGGCGATATGGTAGACGGGACGGCATTGCCGCATGTATGCGATCGGTGCTTCGCAAAGATTCATATCGTAGAGGACCCCCGTTGTTTGACCTGCGGGTATCCGTTCTTTGGAGCAGTGGAATCCCATGGCGATTGCCAGCATTGCTCAAGGCTGAGGCCGCGTTTTTCCCGAGGGTGGTCGATTAGCCTGTTTCGAGGATCTGTTCGCGACCTGGTATATGCGCTCAAATATGAGAATGCTCTTTGGGCGCTTGATGACCTCGCGAAAATTGCGGAGTATGCAGAGGGTTTGGTTGACTATCTCGAAGACGCGATATTGGTCCCGGTACCGCTGCATGCTCGGAAACTGAGGGAACGCGGGTACAATCAAAGCGAGCTGGTTGCGCGAGAGATTGGCAAACGCTTCAACTGTGCGACTTCTACTTGCCTGCTTGACCGTACCGTGGACACACCGTCGCAAACGCAATTCAACCGAAAAGACCGGTATCGAAACCTGAGAAATGCCTTTTCAATCAGCCCCAAAGGAACGATTGAGCCATTACAACGCTATATCCTTGTTGATGATGTGTTTACAACCGGTTCGACGCTCAATGCTTGCGCGTCCGTTTTACGAAAAGCCGGAGCAAAACGGGTAGACGTATTGACTATCGGTCACGGGTGAATATGGAGTTTTGGTCAAGGTAACGAAATTCGACTATGCCTATTTTCCATAAACCAAAGTACTCCACCGTTCAGGTGAAGAAAAAGGACATTCCGCAGGGCTTGTGGCAGAAATGCCCCGCTTCGGGGGAGATCATTTACAACAAGGAGCTTGAGCAGAACCAGAATGTGGTTCCCAAGAGCGGATTCCATTTTCCCATTAGCAGCCGCAAGCGGCTCGGATTCCTGCTCGATGAAGGAAGTTGGGATGAAAAGGATAAGGAGTTGAAACCGACGGATCCGTTGGAATTCAAGGACCAGAAAACGTACAAGGACCGGATTGCGACCTATCAAAAGGCCACTGGGTTGAACGATTCTGTCATAGACGGCTTGGGCAAAATTTACGGAATTCCCGTATCCATAGCCGTTATGGATTTCAAGTTTGGGGGTGGTTCCCTTGGTTCTGTAGCGGGAGAGAAGATCACGCGAGCGATTGAGCGTTCTTTGGAAAAGAAAATTCCTTGCATTATTGTTTCCTGTTCGGGGGGCGCTCGAATGCAGGAAGGTATCCTGAGTTTAATGCAGATGGCAAAAACCAGTGCGGCGTTGGCTAAACTTGCCAAGGCCAAGATCCCGTTTGTCTCCGTATTGACAAACCCGACCACAGGGGGGGTGACCGCGAGCTATGCAGCGCTGGGAGATGTCATTATTTCTGAGCCGGGAGCATTGATTGGATTTGCGGGTCGACGCGTTATCAAGGAAGCGACCAATGAGGACCTTCCAGAGGGATTTCAGACTGCGGAGTTCCTTCTCGACCGGGGACTGATCGATATGATTGTGGACCGAAGGGAAATGAAGGACCGTTTACGGGATATTCTTTCTGCCTTGTATTTGAAAGTTCAGCCCAAGACCGCCTAGTGGGTCCACAGTAGGGGGGGCGTCCCGCCGCGTCGCGTTAGTAGATCCGTAATTACCAACCTGCGACCTGCCACGAGCGCTGGTCCTTCTGATTGAAAATGGAACTCAAAACGTACGAAGAGGCCCGCGACTGGCTTTATTCTCTCAAAAATAGAGGCTCTACCTACGGTTTAGAGCGGATGGTGCATTTCGCGAATGCTCTTGGGAATCCGCAGAATTCGTACCCCATAATCCATATTGCCGGTACAAATGGCAAAGGTTCCACGGCGGCGATGCTGGAGGCGATGTTTCGTGCTCATGGATATCAGACGGGGCTCTCAACCTCTCCCCATTTAGTGCGTCAAGGAGAGCGGATTCAAGTAAACCGATCGATTTTGGACGAGTCGCAGATTCTCAATTACACCAACGAGCTTTTGGTGGAAGCTGAAGCGATTGCTGAGTGGAATCCAGAAATGCATCCCAGCTTCTTTGAGTTCATGACCGCGATGGCCTTCCGGCACTTCCAGCGTGAAAAAGTAGACCTTGCAATTGTTGAAGTGGGTCTCGGGGGACGATTGGACGCCTCGAATGTGGTCCTACCTGAGATTTCAGTGATTACTTCGATTGGTCTGGACCATTGCGAAATTCTAGGAGACTCCTTGGAAGCGATTGCTCGCGAGAAGGCGGGTATCATTAAGGAGGGAATCCCTACGGTGATAGGCAGGATTCCAGAGGTAGCTGAATCGGTCATCCGTTCAATTTGCAAGGAACGTGGCAGCGCGTTGATTTCCGTGTCACAAGAATTTGGAGATGACCTTGCGGCTTATCCAAAAACGAACCTGACGGGTGGGTGCCAGAAGCTAAACGCGGCAACAGCCATGACTGTCGCAAAGGTGTTGCAGTCCCGATTTGATCTCGATTTGGAACTTTCAGCCGCCGCATTGAAAGAGGTTTCTTGGCCAGGGCGTTGGGAGGAGCACTCCCTTCAGCATCGTAAGATCATATTCGATGTTACCCACAATCCTGATGGAGCCCAATGGCTGGAGGAGAATTTGATTGATATGGCCCGAAAAAGCATCGCGAAACCCGATATCATTATTGGCGTGATGGGAGACGAGCGGGCCAAAAGTCTGGTGCCATTAGTGGCACAATTCGCCCATTCCATTACGTTTGTCGTTCCCCAACAGGCTCGTTCGTCTTCGTTCGAATCTCTGGAGTCCTTTGTCCCGAACTCATTTTCAGGGTTAATCAGAAGAGGATCCGTTTCTGATCTGTTTCCCTCGAAGGGAGTCTGCTCTTTAGACGTTCCCTGTGAGAACCCGATCCTCGTGACGGGATCGATTTATTTGATTGGCGAAGTGTGGGAGCGATTCGTGGAAAACGGACCGGTCGGTCAAGGGATAC
>JAUHWE010000725.1 GCA_030424825.1 Verrucomicrobiia bacterium | reverse complement strand
GATTGAAACTGTAGGGTGGGTCGCCGACCCGCCAATTGAGACGAATGTCGCCTCATCCACCGACTTGTCGGGGTCTTTGACGAGACGACCTAAATAGAATAATCCAATGAATATGAGTCTGAATACGACTTATTGGACACTCTCTTAGAGCTTAACGAATGCGAGGGCGTAGTTGTTGTTCATGGGAATGACGAGCTGGTTCTGTATCGTGTCGTATCCCATCGAAGCCGCACTTGGTATTCCAGTAGCGATGACCTCAGCTTTTTGGCCGGGCCGTATGCGCGAGACGCTGCCAAACTTCACGCTGCTCACGTACTTGGTTCCGTCACTCATGACAACAATGCCGTCGTTTCCGCTTTCTGCCGCGTGTTCCGTTTTAACGATTTTACCTTTGGGATTGTAGGTGATGACGGCGGTGCTCCCCACATTTACCACTACAATGTTACCATTCTGGTCTATGGCGACACCGTTGGGCAAAGTGATCGGGCCCCCTTCGGCAAAAATCGACGACTTGCCATCCTTGGTTACCTTGAAGATCACTTCTGGTTCCCGCGTATTGGATACGTAAACGGTTCCGTCATCGGCCACTGCGATACCGTTTAGAAAAGTAGAACCAGGGACGTGTACTGATTTTATCGGCTTTCCGGTAGCTAAGTCGAATGAGCGTACATGATCGACATCGGCGGCATATAGAACGCCGTTGCGGATGGCACTGCCTAAAGGATTGTTCAATTCCAACCCGCTTCGTGAAGCGCCAATCCACTTCGCGGTATGTACGCTGCCGTCTGGATTGATGAGTGAGACGTAGCCATCGTTCTTGGTGTTGTCACTACGGTCGCCTGAGTTCATTGCCAGTATCAGATTTCTGGCCGGGTCAAAGGTCGCGCTCTCGCAAAAATGAAAACTGCCGAAGACTTTAACATTGTCTGAAAGCTCCATCCGGTTGCCGGCTTCGTTTACGGTTCCAAGCGGCTGGCCTGCAGCGAATTCCTGAGCGTGGCTGGGAAGAGAGGCGCTGATGAGCGTCGCCAATAGAAAGGCGGGACGCAAGGGATGGCCTTTGAGCAAAGGGCGAAGAAAGGTGGGAATTGAGTGCATAGGATGTTCCTTGTTTGGGTTTAGCGGAAATTAGGGATTGTACTCTTAAACGAACCCACACTCTCAACGAAGAACCACCGGAAAGTCAATGACTAGAGAACTTCGAAAGCAATTGGGGAGGCGTTTTTGAAGCGGAAGGGTAGGGATTACGGAAATAGGCCTTATGTAGTGAAAACTTGTGCACCTGCCGGATCCGTATCTAAGTGATTCGCTTTTTTGATAATCTCGGCAAGAATCTCTCGTAATCATTCTGGAACTATTGTATCGATCTCGCTTCAAGCAAAGATGAATAAACGAGAGTTCATTAAACAAGTCGCATTGGTAGGGTTGGCGACTCCCGTTTTTACTCGATTGGATAGCATACTGAGGGCTGCGGAGCACCGTTCGCCTCAGAAGCTAGCCGAGGACCACGAGTTTTGGGACAAGATCCGCAGTTCTTACAAACTGAAGCCAGACTATATCAACCTAGAGAACGGTTTCTACTGCATTCAGCCCGAAGAAACGCTGGACCATTTTATTGAGCATGTGCGTGAAGTGAACTATCAAGGTTCCTACTACATGCGCAATTACCGATTGGAGAACAAGCAGCGCGTTACAGAAAAGCTGGCGGAAATGGCGGGTTGTGCTCCCGATGAACTGATCATCACCCGAAATACTACGGAGTCACTGGATACAATTATTGGCGGTGTGGATTGGGAGGCTGGGGATGAGGCGGTGCTGTCCCACCAGGATTACGGCGCGATGCGAAACATGTTCGAACTCGTGGAAAAGCGATACGGAGTTGTTCGTAGAATCATAGATATTCCAATGCATCCAAAGTCCGACGACGAGATTGTGGATGCTTATGCCTCGGTTATTAGCCCGAAGACACGGCTGCTCATGGTTCCTCACATTGTGAACATTACCGGTCATATTCTTCCGATCCGCAAGATTTGCGATATGGCTCACTCGAGAGGAGTAGACGTCATGGTTGATGGTGCCCATGCTTTCGGCCATTTCGAATTTTCAATCGAGGCGTTGGACTGCGACTACTATGGCAGCAGCCTGCATAAATGGCTCAGTGTGCCACTAGGGGCGGGTATTCTGTATGCGAAGAAAAAGAACGTTCACAAGATCTGGCCCCTGTTCGCCGATGGTCCTCGAGAAGCCGACGACATTCGGAGGTTGAATCATACCGGTACCCATCCTGCTCATACGGACCTGGCCATAGCCAACGCGATTGACTATCACAATCGAATTGGGGGAGCTCGCAAGGAAGCCCGATTGCGCTACATCCAGAATTACTGGACAGATCGAGCCCGGAAAATGGATCACTTGGTGCTATACACCCCTGAAGAATCCCATCGCTCCTGCGCTATTGCGACTGTTGGAATTAAGGGGATGGAACCTGCTGCAATGGCGAAAACACTATTGGACGACTTTGGAGTCTTTACGGTGGCGATTAATGGAAGCGGTGTCCATGGTTGTCGCGTTTCCCCAAATGTTTTTACCAGCATTGAGGA
>JAUHWE010000724.1 GCA_030424825.1 Verrucomicrobiia bacterium | reverse complement strand
TTTGGACCGGAGGAGTTGCGCGATCTCCAGGTGGCTCGCAGTTTTTATCGTCGAGCCGCTGAATTGGAATTTGATGCGGCGATGCCGGTTATCGGATCCATGAGCCGTGATGCTTCTGGAGGTCCGCGCGACTACGAGGCGGCCGTTCATTGGTTCGAAATCGCTTCTCAGAAGGGGAACCCCTATTCGCAAAACGCACTGGCTCAGTGCTATGAGAACGCTTGGGGGATCGATAAGGACATCAGCAAAGCCTTGCTTTGGTACCGGAGTTCAGCGGAGTTGGACCACGCTCCAGCGATGTGGAATCTTGGGCGCGTTTTTGACAAAGGGATTGGCGTAACGGCAAACGAGTCGATCGCTTTCGACTGGTACGGAAAAGCAGCCAAACGTGGCCATTTGGAGGCGACTGTTGCTTTGGGTGACTGTTACCTAAATGGACGAGGTATCAAGGCGGATACAGAAGTTGCCCTTGAGCTACTCAACGACGCCGCAGAGCGGGGGAGTTCAGATGCGATGCGAAAGCTGGCTTCCATCTACCTAGATGGGGCCGTGGTTAAAAAGGACTACGATATTGCGGCTTCTTTCTATCGTAAAGCTGCGGACAAAGGAGATCCGGCTGCCCAGTTCAGTCTAGCTGTCATGCTGGAAAAAGGCCAGGGGATCGCCCGTAATCGTGATGCCGCTATCGCATGGTACCAGGATGCCGCTCGCCAGGGACACAATTCGTCTCAGAAGCGCTTGCTCAAGCTGCAGCTGGACTGGTAGTGCCCTGTTTCAAATTTAGTAGGTGTGAGGCTGCTTAGTCAGCAGCCCTAGTTTGTATGAGTGAATAGTAGGCCGGTTGGTTACCGGCCTACTTCTTTTTTACCGGACTCGATGCGGTTCGAACAACCTAGTGGGAAACCTCAGCTTTGCTTTTAGAGCAGACTCCCTTTTCCTGCAGTTCCTCGCAAGAAGCGGTTACTTGAAGTCGCTGGCTAATGGGTGTCAGGCCTAGGTTGGAAGAAACCGTGCTCCCGTACCACTCCATGAAGGGGGCGGGGATTTCAAAGATCTTCTGGCAATCGTTACAGATCACCTGTGCCTTTTGAGCGCCCTGCTCCTTATTGGGCATGTAGTACTTCAAGTTTGTACCGATGTCGACTTCGCGAACGAGATTGCTTTCGACGAGAATGGGAAGGGTGCGATAGACCGTAGCCCGGGAAACCGTACGGTCGATCGCCCGAGCCTTGTCGAGAAGCTCTTCTGCAGTGAAATGACTCGACTCCTTGAATACGGCTTCAAAGATGGCCATACGTTGGCCAGTCATTCTCAGATTATGTTTTACCAGGAAGGTCCGAAATCGGTCTCTGCAGTCTTCGATCGTCACAGCCTGCAGTCTCAATACGTTCTCAATAACTGTCAATGTCGGATTATTACCCGTGAATTTGAACGATGAGATCGTAGCGGTATGGCCCTTGGCTGGGTTTGACAAGACCCTCCACTATAAGGCGGCTGAGGGGATGTCGGAGCAGATTGTTGTGGGGACATTGGTTCGGGTCCCTGTAGGCCGTCGTTTTACGCTAGGGGTCGTGGTCGAGAAGAATGCCGAACCGGATGTGGACTATTCCAAGCTTAAAATGGTTTCGCAGGTCTGCTATGATCGCCCGATCTTGACGCCTAGTTTGCTCAAGCTCGCTGAGTGGATGCGAACTTACTATGGCGCTAAACGGGAAGCAGTATTAGAAACGATGATACCAGGACCGATTCGCCAAGGGATGTCGGCGAAGAGGGACAAATATGTGTCAATCGGAGAGATTCCGAGTGAAGCGGATTTGGAGGCCTTGGGCAAACGGGCTCCAAAACAACGGGACCTCTACGAGTTTGTGCGCCAGCAAATCAAGCCCCAGAAAAAGAGCCTCATACTGAATCGGCTGAACCTTTCGGCAGCCACCTACAATGGATTGCTGGAAAAAGGGCTTATTCAAGAGGAGTCTCGCATCGCAGAGAGGGTCGCTTATGAGGACGATATCGGGGAAATCGAATTCGCTGGAGATGAGAAATTCAAATTGAATGAGGAGCAGCTTGCCGTAACGGAGAGTTTACGAGCCACATTGTCCAAGGGCGGTTTTGCCACGCATTTAGTTCAGGGTGTGACGGGTTCTGGAAAGACTGAGGTTTATTTGGACGCCATGGAGGCCGTTCTCGAAAGAGGGCAGGGCGTGCTTTTTCTCGTTCCAGAGGTCGCTTTGACGCCACAGACGGTAGGGAGAATTCGGTCACGGCTGGCTCAGTACGCACACGTGCAAACGGTGGTCTGGCACAGTCATCTCTCAGATGGGGAACGACTGGATGCCTGGATGGCCTTGGCGTCGGGCAAGGCACAGGTTGTGGTGGGGGCACGTTCGGCAGTCTTCGCTCCGATCCCAAATCTGGGGCTCGTGGTCGTGGATGAGGAACACGAACCTGCGTTCAAGCAAGACGAGACGCCTCGCTATCATGGTCGGGACGTTGCCGTCTATAGAGCGTACTTGGAGAACACGCTATGTGTTTTGGGTTCAGCGACGCCTTCCTTGGAATCCTACCGCAACGTGATCCTTGGAAAGTACGCTATAGATCGGT
>JAUHWE010000723.1 GCA_030424825.1 Verrucomicrobiia bacterium | reverse complement strand
TCCCGGTATTGATATACGCGGCCTTGATTGCGAAGCGCCGCTTTCCGGTTCAGGAACGCGTGGCGGCAGGAGTCAGCTTTCGTGACATGCTAAAGGAGGTGGGAGCTGTGGGTTTTTTCATAATTGCGTGGCTTACCGTGATGGGAATTATCCAAGTGGCGAATACGTTCCTAGCAGAGCCCCTAGCGGTTTCAGTGGGCGTGACTCTGGTTGTCTCATTAGCAGTAGCGATAGGCGCTTACTTATTCACCCGTGCCCTGGGGAACTGGATGTTTGTTCTCATTCTTGTCACGATGCCTTTTCTCGCCACAACCGAATTAGGTACGGATGGATGGATGGCTTCCCTCCTCGAAGCTGACTTTCCCAAAGCAGCTGGCTGGATTTTTGTAATGGTTTCCATCATTATGACGATCTTGCGATTTTACGCCGGACCCATCGTCCATAAGTTTTCACCGATTGGCCTGTTAGTGCTGAGTGCAGGACTTGCTGTAGTGGGCCTCTTGTTTTTGGGCTTAGCTCCAGCGGGCATTATGGTGGTTGCGGCGATCGTCTACGCGTTCGGAAAGACGTTTCTCTGGTCAACTACGTTGGGGGTGGTCTCGGAGCAATTTCCTCGAGGGGGTGCTTTGACCTTGAACGGTGTTTCCGCCGTAGGCGTCCTTGGTATGGGAATATTGGGCACGCCCTTGATGGGGCTATTTCTTGATGAGGGAATTGATGCGGACTTGCGTGAGCAAGAACCGGCCCTGCATGCTATCGTGGACGGGGGAATCCGGTCAGGGATGTTCGGGGAAACTTCCAGCTTGAATATGGCAGCGGTAGACTCGCTCGATAGCGAGAGCGCTGCTAAGTTGGGGGCGATTGTCAACACCAACAAAAAGCGCGCTTTTTTCCGGCAGGCGATGCTCCCAGGGTTTCTGTTTGTTTCATATTTGGCGTTATTCCTCTACTTCAAGTCCAAAGGCGGGTATAAGCCAGTTAGTTTAGAGTAAAGTAGCACAGGCATCCTGCCTGTGGCGAAATCGAGATCGCTGGCTGCCTTTGGTGGATACAGTCGGAATTCCGGTGTCGCCGTTAAGTTTACTGGGCAATTGTAATTATGAGATTAATACTTAGTATTTTCGCTTCCTTGTTCGCGTTAGTCGCGCTTCAGGCCGCAAGTTTAAAGGGGACGCGACCCAATATCATTTTGGTGATGACCGATGATCAGGGAATGGGGGATTTGAGCTGCTTAGGGAATACGGTTTTGAGAACGCCCAATCTCGATCGATTCTATAGTCTTTCGACCCGTTTTACGGAGTTCCATGTGAGCCCGACCTGCGCCCCAACTCGAGCGGCGATAATGAGCGGTCGACACGAGTTCAAAAACGGTGTTACTCACACGATCAAGGAACGCGAAATCATGGCGCTTTCGAGTACAACGATTCCTGAGCTGTTAAGTCGGAATGGCTATGAAACTGGAATTTTCGGGAAGTGGCATCTAGGGGATGAGGACGCGCATCAGCCTTACAATCGTGGATTTACGGAGACGTTTATCCATGGAGCGGGCGGGATTGGTCAGGCGTATGAAGGAAGCTGTGCCGACTTTCCGCCCAATCAGGAGGACCGCTATTTTGATAATGTGATTTTGCATAATGACACCATCGTGCAGACGAAAGGTTTCTGCACGGATATCTTCTTTAAGGCGGCACTGGGATGGGTTCGAGAGATGGATGAAGCCGGTAAGCCATTCTTCGCCTACATAACGCCCAATGCGCCTCACGGTCCCATGATTGCTCCGGAAATTTACGCTAAGCGGTTTACCGACTTGGGTTATGACAAGAGCACGGCGGGCCGCTATGGGATGATTGAGAATATCGATGACAATTTTGGTATCCTTATGGACAAGCTCGACGAGTGGGGCTTGTGGGAGAATACGCTGGTCATCTTCATGACCGACAATGGTCAAGCGGGTCGCTCAGCCAAATTAAATGGTGAGAGGGTAGACTTGTTTACGGCGGGTTTTAAGACTGGCAAAGGCTCTCCGTATGAAGGAGGAACCCATGTGCCGGCATTTTGGCGATGGAAGGGGAAGCTCGGCGAAGGGGTAGATATTAATGCCCTTACAGCCCACGTTGATCTTTTCCGCACCTTTGCGTCCTTATCGGGGACGATTATTCCCGATGGTATTCAGAAATTGGACGGAAGAGACATGACACGGTTATTGGAAAATCCCAAAGCTGATTGGGCAGACAGGCACTTGTTCATCCACAAGGGACGTTGGGAGAAGGAAGAAGACCCGAACGCGAGCAAATTCACCGATTGCGCGGTTCGCACCGAACGGTGGAGATTTGTGAACAATAAGGAGCTCTATGATATTTTGATCGATCCTTATGAAAAGAAGGATGTTTCAAACCGTTATCCAGAAGTCATCGCTCAATTGAGGCGCGTCTACGATGCCTGGTGGGAGGAGACTCGGCCCCTGATGGTGAACGAGGATCGTCCGTATACGAAGGAGCGCCCACAATGGGTTCGCTATGAACAACAGAAGCGTGACCGGGGAATACCCGATTGGGAAGAGCCGGAATTCTAAGGTTAAAGGCAGAAGGGCGAATTGTTAATT
>JAUHWE010000722.1 GCA_030424825.1 Verrucomicrobiia bacterium | reverse complement strand
TTTGTCATACCCAAATGGAATATGGTGATTGTACGCCTAGGCTTAGACGAATCCAGTCACAAAATTACCGACCGGGAATACGGCGAATTCATCAAGCAGATCGGAGAATCGCTCAACTAGCCCCCATCACTAAACCGGCTACAATTCATTTGCCCTCATCCGACACTTTCAATAGCCAGTACCTCGAAAGCGACTTATTGGATATTTTCTCTTACCGACGAACTCATGAAACCAATCACACCCCTAATCGTACTTCTCTTTATCGCCTTAAATCATATCAGCCTTCCTGCAAGCACCTCCTTTGATGCACCGGGTATCGAGGGCACCAAAGTCGCCCAGGACGACTGGCCCTGGTGGCGCGGAGTCCACCGCAATGGACACTCCAGTTCGCAGGATATTCCGATGACCTGGAGTGAAAACCAGAACGTCATCTGGAAAGCGGACATCCCTGGACGGGGCCACGCCTCACCCGTCATCGTCAGCGACCGCATATTTCTGCCCACCGCCGACGAGGAAACACAGACGCAGCATGTCCTTTGTCTAGACAAAGCATCCGGTCAAACCCGATGGTCCACCCAGATTCACCAAGGAGGTTGGGAGGGCCGTATTCACGACCGAAATACCCAGGCTTCTTCCACGGTCGCCAGCGACGGGGAACGCGTTTTCGCAGTGTTCATGCACGACAGCCATATCTGGCTTACGGCTCTCGATTTGAAAGGGAGCATTCTCTGGCAGAAGAAAGCAAGTGACTTCGCCTCCCACTGGGGCTACTCCACCTCTCCGGCCATCTACGAGGATCTGATAATCGTTGCGTCTGATCACAAGGAAGGAGGCAATCTCACCGCGTTTGATCGGCGGACGGGCAAACGTGCCTGGAACGTGGAGCGTCCCGCCATACCGAACTACGCCTCTCCGGTCATTTACCATATCGACGGAAAAGACCAACTGGTCTTGCCTGGCTGCGATCTGATGGCTAGCTACGATCCCACTACCGGTAAAGAGCTGTGGTCTCTTCCCGCGACGACACGGGAAACCGTCGGGAGTGTGGTCACTGACGGTAAACATGTATTTGCCAGTGGCGGATATCCGAAAAACGAAACCTCCTGCATAACCGCAGACGGATCCAATACCATCGTATGGAAAAGCCCGATACGTGTTTACGCTCCCTCGATGATTGTGGTCGATGGATATCTCTATGCCGTAACCGACAAGGGCCTCGCCCACTGCTGGAACGCGTCAAACGGAGAATTGATGTGGCGAGAAAAAGTTGGAGGCGACTTCAGCGCCTCTCCTACTTTGATAAACGGCAATCTTTTCGTCTCCAGTGAACAGGGTAAAACCCTTGTCTTCAAAGCCAATCCGGAGAAATTCGAGTTACTCGCTGAAAACCAGTTGGGAGACGAATCCTGGTCCTCGCTCGCGATCAGCAACGACCGCCTCTATTTGAGAGTTGCTCATACCGAAGACGAGCGACGTTCGGAAGCGCTTTACTGCATCGGGAAATGATCTCGATCTATATCGCCACAATTTTCTAGGAGAACGTTTCAGCGAATTCGAGGAATTCAAGAAGAGCTTGAAAACGACACATACTCAAAAGGCCATAATAATTGGGCAATCCCACGCTAATGCGCTCCATGCGGGAGCGAGTGAATTCATGGCCACCAAACGCATAAACCTTTGTAGCGAGGAGGCGAAAAAAGCCACCACTCTGGAGCTTTTCGAGAAGTATGTTACTCGTGCGATCGAAAAGGCAGCTCAAGAGTTGAATCCAGAAATTCCCTCGGACTCGACCCTTGATTCGATCGATGCGTATCTAGCAGAAAACGACACGATTGTCCTGACAATATTCGGTGGGAACATCCATAATGTGATCAGTTTGGTTAAAGCCTGGAAAGACTTTGATTTTATCCTTCCTTCCAATCCAGACCTTAGCCTTGATCAAAAGGCCCAACTGATCCCTTACGCTGCCATAAAGGGAATGCTGAAACTCAAGATATCCAACCCACATCTGGATCGGCTAAAAATCATGGGCAAGCTAATCCCTAATAGCCTCATCAATATTGAAACACCCCCACCGATTGGGGACGACGCATTCGTGCTGGAGCACATGGATCCCTACTTCAACGAAAAATTCGGCGTAGTCAAGGAGGTGATACCAAGAATTCTGCGTCACAAAATCTGGCGCATGTCCTGCGAGATCTACTCAGAGTTCTGCAATGAAAACCGCATTAGCCATCACGAGACGCCTCCCCGCCTGATGGAAGACCGCTTGTTCCTCGCGAGGCAGGCTTACTCGACCAACGCGACTCACGCCAACAGCTGGTTTGGAAGAGGAATGGCCTATGGAGCCATTGAAAAAATGGCACAAAAAGCAATTTAAACATGGCTTCCCCATACACTCCCTACCGAGATTGCCAGCCGTATAGTTTCTGGCGCAATGCGATGCTTGAAACTCCCCTGGATCAAATCGATCCGGCAGTGAACTTCCCGTTCCAAATTAGTAGGACCGATAAAATAGCCACTGCGGGAAGCTGCTTTGCCCAACACATATCTCGTCACCTAAGAAAAAGCGGATACAACTACCTCACCACCGAGAAAGCCCATC
>JAUHWE010000721.1 GCA_030424825.1 Verrucomicrobiia bacterium | reverse complement strand
GGCCTCAAGCATCGATGCGAGCTGCTGGGTGAAAATAGCCAAAGCTTCGAGTTTCAGCTTATATTTCTTAGCTTTCTTCTCGTAGCCCTTTTCCTTGGCGAGTTTTTGAGATTCCCAGAACCCCACGGAGGCGCTGCTGTCTTTGTGCCTCAGATCAGTTTTCTTGGAAGACGGAGTGCGTTTTGTTGTGAGTAGAGCCATTTGTAACTTCTATAGTCGGCGCTGACTCGAAAAACTTTGCTGGTTTGCAGGTGGGAAAGAGATTTTCTACAGGAGGCGGCGATTCGGAGTGAGATCCTGTAAGTCGTCGGACGTATTTCGACGACAATGTGCATCGTTTGGCCGACGTGTTTTGTGCAATAATCCAGTACTCATTTAGTGGGTAATTTTCTGTCGGATACGTTTGTAAAAAAAGATTAATAACAGACTCACACGGTGACTTGACACTTGATTGATGGAAGTCGCGTTCACTATCTGACAGGAAAAAACTGCCTACCAGAATGGACAAAATTAGAGTAAAAATTTCTACCGTTTTTAAATCGTTGATGAACAATAGTGTGTGTTCCGGCTGCTTTTATGGGCACGTGGATTGCTGATAAGAGCGCCATGACTTTTAATTCAGTATCAGGAGACCAATCATGGCAGGCAGCGGAACTTCGAATCAATCGATCCATATGACCAGAACAGAGGCAGGGGTGGGTCGATATTTCGAAAGAGCGTTGCCGAGGACGTTTCTGATTCTCCTAATTCTTTTTGTTGGAAACTCATTTCCCTTGGGTTTGCGAGGAAGTGAGATTGGGGAACCTGTTATTCTAACCTGGAATGACAACTCAGGTAATGAAGACGGTTTTCGAATCGAACGTTCCAAGGATAATATTGAGTTTGTAGAAATTGCAGTCGTCGGGGAAAATGTGACAACTTACACGGACAGCGATTCGTTGGAAGTGGGGCAAATGTACGCTTATCGGGTTAGAGCTTTTAATGAGTTTGGGACTTCGGGTTACACGAATACGCGGACTACCTATTACGATCCCCCACCGCAGTACTTTTTCGGAGAATTGGGTACAGATGGAGGTTCGTTTGCGATTATGTGTCGAGCCGATGGCTCAGCCGTATTTCTGGGGACGACGGAATCTGACGCCACCACCACGCTGATTCAATATTTTCAAGTTGGGAGTGATGGGTTATTCCAGTTTTTCGTAACGGATTTCGGGACTTTTTCTGGCCAGATAATCGATGGTCAAATTTATGGTTCGATTGACACGTCGAGTGGGCGTTCGGGTGGGATGTCGATTGCTAGTTCGGATGTGCTCTTGAGTGGGTCTGTGGCGGAATCAAATGGTGGAACGGCGAGTTTTGCCGGATTCTATGACTCTGGCATTGATCCCGAATCCGGTACTCGTCTCATCGTTTTAGCGGGTCCGGATGGGAGTGGCTTTGTCGTATCGAGTTTTGGTTCGACCATTTCTGGAGGTAAGCTGGATTTGTCGGCAGACGTGCCCAGTTTAGCTTCACTCGATGATGGGACAATGGTTTCGGTCGGTTTTGCGGAAATGGAAGGAATATTATCCGGAACGGTCACGCGGAACGGCGAGACTTTCGATTTTCTAGGTCAGGATGAGAGCACTAGAAGTAAAAGCGTATTTTTAAACGCATCGATGCGTACCGAAATTGAAGGTGGTGGTACGATTATCGCGGGATTTGTTGTCAGCGGAGTGGGCGAGAAGCGTTTACTCATACGGGGAGTTGGGCCGTCGTTGGCGGGATTGGGAGTGGATAATCCTGTAGAAGATCCGAAGCTGAAGCTGTATCGTTTTGGAGAGTCGGAAGCATTAATGGAGAATGATAATTGGGTGACAGGAAATGTACCTTCGATCCAGGAAATAAGTAACTCTGTCGGAGCGTTTCCTCTTCTTTTGGATGGGGATGACGCTGCTATTGTTGTGAGCGCGGTACCAGGATTGTATTGGCTGCATGTGACGAACAAAGTAACACGGAAAGGTACGGCCTTAGTGGAAATCTACGATCTGGATGGAGGAAATACCCGCAGTTCACTGGTTAACTTGTCACTTCGCGGAAAAGTAATGAGTGGAACCGATCCGATCATCGCCGGATTTGTAATAGGGGGAAATGCCACAAAAGGGATCATGGTTCGTGCGATGGGCCAAGAGCTTCAAGGACTTGGGGTTTCTGGTACGTTGAGAGATCCAGTTCTCAAAATGTATGGTGCAGGAGGCGCGGAAGGGATCCTCGCTGAGAATACTAATTGGGAAAACGATGCAGATCTCCTAAGGGAAATCGCTTTTGATGTAGGGGCCTTTGAATTTGAACGAGGATCTCGATCAGCAGCCAAGGCTATGTGGTTAGATGCTGGGTTGTACACAGCAGTTGTTAGCGACAGGTCGACGGGTTCGGGTGAGGTGTTAGTCGAGTTTTACGGAATTCCCTAGGCGAGCTCTAGGTCAGGACAAGGTTTTAGGATAGAGTTTGCCCCTTCTTGTTCGAATGGGCATGGAATCGATATGATTCTGTCAAACTCAACAGAGAGGCAAGTGTGCAGGGCCTCTTTCTCGCGTAGTCTCATCTGCTAGAGTGCCTTGGTAGATCGAGTGC
>JAUHWE010000720.1 GCA_030424825.1 Verrucomicrobiia bacterium | reverse complement strand
GATGACTACAAGTTTAAGATATTGTAAATCAGTGACTTGAGACCTTTTTCAGGGCCGACTACCTAATAACAATCGTTCGAAATCTAACAAAGTGTCCCTTAGGTTGGATTAAATGGGTTTCTGATGTAGGGGCGTCGCTTGCGGCGACCGCTCAAATGGCTAGAACCCTAACGATGCGGTCGCCGCAAGCGACGCCCCTACATGTCGGTGGATGAACCTACATTAATTCCAATCGGCAGGTCAGCGACTCGCCCTACAGTCTCATTCAATTAATGTAATTGGATTTAAGGGACACTATCTAAGCTCTCGGCTTAGATCCGCAAATTGCTAATTAGAACTTGGCGTGCGGAACGGTGCCGTAAGCTTGGTTGTGAGACTGCTTTTCTTCAAACTCTTCAGTCGAGCAGCCGCACAGCTCCGTCTTGCGCATCGTTATCGCGCTTGTAGGGCATATCCGGAGACACTTTCCGCAACGAATACATTCTTTGCTGTCAATCCAGATGTAGGTCGCTTCGTGATTGAGATCCGTCTCCAGACTGGTTTCCACAAAGTCGTCCTCGTCGTAGAATAGACGGGAAACCTTGTTGATACAGTCACGCGGCGTTACCTCGATACACCAATTACAGTGGATGCACTTATCGTGGTCGATCTCGAACTTGTTCTGGCACCAGTAGCAGCGAGTCGCATGAACCTGCAGCGCCTCGAGATCGTGGCCGAGCTCGACTTCAGCGATTCCATCGCGATCACCTAAGGGCAACGTTGGCATCATAGGAGGGAGCTGCAAATCATGATCGCGAACCCGACCGGTTTCCCCGTTCACCTGCGTCATCTCGATAGCGATGTGCTTTTGGCGACGCTTTCTTCCCATCAAGGAAGTATCGATCTTCTCCGCCGCATCCTTTCCGTCCTGAACGGCCGTAATGACATCCAGGCTTCCGTAATTAAAATCTCCCGACATGAATACTTTTTCATGACTGGTAGTGTGTCCGTCGTCTTCATCTTGATGAATCCCTTCAGGAAGAATGCCCAGCGTACGCGTCTGTCCAATGGCCACTATCAATAGATCACAAGGAAACTCTTCCTCGGTCCCCTCGATCGCGTGCACTCGTGGTTTTCCTCCCCCGCTCGTCGAGTCCTCAAGAGAATTCCGCTGAAAGGTTACGCCAACGAGCTTGCCATTTTCAACTCGGGCGGAATGCGGATTCATCAACGTTTCGATGTGGATATTCTCAACCCCCATTTCCTCGATCTCGTCATATTTCGCCGCCATTTGTCCAGCAGTCCGGCGATACACCATTCTCACGGTTCCCTCTTCCCCCACAAGACGAAGCGCAGCCCGGGCACAAGACCGGGCACAGTCGACTGCGGTAAAGCCGCCACCGACGATGATCACGTTTTGCCCTTTCATGGAACCGTCTTTAAAACCGCCCATGTTGTAGTCGTGCATGAACTTTAGTCCGGAGACCGCATGCCCATCCTCTGGCAATCCTGGCAATTTCAGATTGGAAGCATGTACGGTTCCTACGGATACGAGCACCGAATCATATTCATCGATGATTTGCTGCATCATTTCGGCATCCACAGACGTGTTCAATTTCACATCAATGCCACTGTCGATGATGGCCTTGACCTCTTCAGCAACGGTTTCACGTGGCAGACGGAAAATCGGAATACCCTGAACCATCATGCCTCCCAGAATCTTGTCTCGCTCGAAAATCGTAACACTGTGTCCGTAGCGTCGCAGTTCGCGAGCTGCGGTCAGACCCGACGGACCCCCTCCGATAACGGCGACCCGTTTTCCGGTTTCCTCGAACCACGAAGGCAAAGGCTTCGGCTGGCTCGTCTTGAAATCCGATGCGCCGCGCTTGAGATGGCAAATATGAACCGGTCCATTAATGTCCGTCCAATTGTGGCGGCAGCCGTCCTCACAAGGGCGGGAACAAACGCGACCCAGGACTCCGGAAAAGACATTGTCTTCCTGATTAATCAGGTAGGCCTTGTCGGGATTCCCTTCCGCTAAGGCCTGAATGTAGTGAGGCACCCGCGTTTTTGCCGGGCAGGCCGCTTGACAGGGAATGTCTTTGGCGTAGCTCTTGAAATCAAGAGGCTCCGCTCCCACGCCCGCGAAGGTTGAGTACTCCTGGTCAATCGGAGCCATATCGTATTTGATATCGAGTCCTTTAACGGCTTCTAAAAAAGGTCCTAGTGATTTGTCTTCACTCATTTTGTAATAAAGTTGATTGGCTCGAGGGCAATTCGTCTGCAGGTATCTAGCTTCGTTTGGTTCGTCTGCTATGGATTAAACCGATACCGGCTCGGTCGCTTCTTCTTTCGCCGCTATGCGATTAACACACTGGGCCAGCGTTTCATCGCCTTTTCTTTCTTTAAGGAATGTATCCAAAATCGTCTCCACGATTCGTGCACAGTCCGTGAGCTTATACTCGCCCAGAATGCGCCCGGAACGATTATGCTCCCCGCCAATTCGAATTTCGTAGGCTTCGACCGATCCAACTTGCTCTCGGATACGCATGCCTCGGAATCCGATATCCGCGATACGATAAGGGGAACAGCTGTTTGGGCAGCCGGTAATGTTAATATAGGCTTTGTCCCAGA
>JAUHWE010000719.1 GCA_030424825.1 Verrucomicrobiia bacterium | reverse complement strand
AGTAGATTTCTGAACCCGTATGTTTTCGCACTTTGTTGTCCTGACCTTCCCGCTCGTATATATAGTCTCCAAGGTGGACAATCAAATCCAGATTCTCGCGAACCATGTGCTCGTACGCGGTGTAATATCCTTGTTCGTAGTTTTGGCAGGAGGCGAAAGCGAAATTGAGCCGGTCAGGCTGGGAACCCGCTTGCGGCATGGTTCGGGCTCGGCCTTTGGGACTGACCTGCTCCCCTGCCTTGAATTGGTACCAATACCATCGGTCAGGATCTAGTCCCTCAACTTCGACATGAACCGAGTGTCCCCAATCTGGCCGTGCCACGGTGGTTCCTTTGCGAACGCCTTTTGAAAATCGCTCATCGTCCGCAATCATCCAAGAAACCTCCACCGTCTCTTGAGGCATACCTCCACCTGTCAATGGATCCGGGGCGAGGCGTGTCCAAAGCACGAATCCGTCTGAACTGGGGTCCCCGGAGGCAACTCCTAGAGAAAAGGGATAATCGCTGAAAATCGGCTTGCGCACGACAGCGCCCACGGCCCTTGAAGACCAAAGAGCAGCGGCAGCGAGAGAGCTGGTTCCAATCACGAATTCCCGGCGGCTAATACCTCCCGATTCGCTGATTTGATAATGAGGGGCATTCATGCTGGCGGTTGCTAGACTCAGGACAATGATGTGTCAATAAATCCGCCTAATTCTCAACGGCAATTGCAATAAAAGTGGATTAATCTAAAAAACGTCCCAAAATTCATTTGTAACCGTAAATCCGGTCAAGGTTCGCCTCATGCACGCACCCACGCAAACAACAGCCCCCAGAAAACTCGCTTTCGCCAGCTTACTGCTTGCGCGTGCCCGAACGACAGGAATTCCTATCGTTGCATTGGCAATGGCGGTAAACGCTGCAGCAAGCGACGCGTACTATCAGGCAGAGATAATGCCTATTCTCGTGGAATCCTGCTACGATTGCCATGACTACGAATCGAAAAAAGGAGGCTTCTCCCTCGACGACTTTTTCACGTTCAGCGAGGTTTCGAGCGATAAAGAGCGTTGGTTTGCCGTTTTCAAGAACCTGCAAGCCCATGTGATGCCGCCCCCCGAGAAAGATCCCCCTTCGGCAGAAAACCGCGAGAAGGTCCTCAAGTGGATCAAACGGGATGTTTTTGAAATCAATCCTGCCAATCCCGATCCGGGACAAGTAGCCCATCGACGGCTCAACCGGGTCGAGTATGAGAATACCCTCTACGAGCTCACTGGTATCCGAATCGATACTGCCGATTTGCTGCCTGCTGACGACACTGGATACGGATTCGACAACATTGCGGACGCGCTGAGCACCTCTCCGCTTCTGATTGAGAAATACATAAGGATCGCCAACGATGTCTTGGACAGGTCGATTCCTACGGACCCCTACGAGTATCCAGCCCAGAAACTCCAATCCAATGATTTCAAGCTGGAAACTGGTGAGGCACTGGACAAGTCGCTACTATTCTCGGAAAGCCACCGCGTCGGAGCTTCGATTCAAGTTGATCAAAATGGCCCGTATCAGATTATTGCGGACATTAACACTACTCGTTTTTTCAATTTTGACTATGGAAAAGCCAAAATCGATTTCATCGTAGACGGGGCCTCCATTGGATCGTTTGAACTAATACACAGCCCTGAGCCTGATCGGATTTTCAACTTCGACCTCGAACTTGCAGCTGGCACACACCATCTGGAAATTGAGCTCACCCCGAACTACGACGTCTCGAAAATCGAATCGGAGATGAAAGCCGACATTGATTCCATAGTCATAAAGGGACCGGTCCAGCAAGAATACTTGACCCTAAAACCTGTATACGCCCGCTATAACCCAGACGGACTCGCCCCAGAAACGCCAAACGAAAGAAAAAAATACGCTCGCGAGGTATTACAGCGCTTTGCCCAAAAAGCCTATCGACGCCCTCCCGATTCCTTTATGGTGGATCGGCTGACCGAGTTCGCGCTTTCAGGTATCGAATCTGAAGACCTTTCCTTCGAACAGGGAATAGCGAAAGCCTTTACCGCAATTCTCTCCTCCCCAAACTTCCTCTACCGAGTAGAGAAAAACCTGCCCGCCCAGAACCCCGAAGCGTATCCACTAATCGACGAGTTCGCCTTAGCGTCCCGCCTTTCCTACTTCTTCTGGTCCACCATGCCGGATGACCAGCTATTCGCCCTCGCGGCCGCAGGACAACTTCGCAATAACCTGGATGCTCAAGTTATCCGGATGCTTGAGGATTCAAAGTCACAGGCGATCGCCGAGAACTTTGTCGGCCAGTGGCTTCAATCCCGAGATATCCCCCTAATCGGACTCAACGAACGTGCGATTCTCGAAGGTGATGGTCGGCCCGACCGAAGGTTTCGCTTAAGCTCAAACGTTAGGGATTCCATGCGCAAGGAGACCGAAATGTCCTTCATGCATGTACTGAATAACAATCTCAGTCTTCTCGAGCTCATCGACAGTGACTATGCGTTTCTCAACCAAGATCTGGCCGCGCACTACGGTATTGAAGGCGTCAATCACCGGGAGATGAGAAAAGTCGACCTGCCTCCCGGCAGCTACCGGGGCGGCATACTCACCCAGGGAACAATTCTCGGAGTAAC
>JAUHWE010000053.1 GCA_030424825.1 Verrucomicrobiia bacterium | reverse complement strand
GAGTCGGCGCCACCAAAGGAGACGGTTGTCTTTTGCGGTGGCAACGAGGTCTTCGAGGCCATCCAGATCGAGATCGCGCAAATGGGAAAACAGCAATTCTTCCTGGTTGCCGCCGATCAGGTGCTTGACCCAGTGGTCCTCCATTGACCCCGGATTCTCTAGCCAATAGGCGCCTCGGTTTTCTCCTTTTCTGTCGGTGAAAAAGATATCGGTATTGCCGTCGCCATCCATGTCCCGAGGGATGATGGACATGATCCATCCCGCGTTGGACAGGGGGTGCCAGTTCCAGTTGCTAGAGGGATCTTCAGGATTAGCTGGAATTTCCCAGAAACCGATAGTTCCGTTTGGATCTTTGCTCCCGGTGATTAGGACCTTCTCTGCGTGTTCGCCAAAGGAGATTTCTGCTGGAGTGGCAAACATCCAGCGGGTCATTCCTACGGATCCCGGCAGGGCTAACTGGCGCCATTTCTTCCCATCAAGAAGGTCGCTCTCCGATGGGGCGAATTGCAGATAGAGTGTCTGCTCCTTTCCTTCGCAGCTTGAAACGACATCCAGAATGTGGTCCCGATTAAGGTCGATGAAAGCCGCATCCTCAGCGGAGGGAGTTTCGCCGACCGTGGTTGCAGGCCATTCTCGGGTGACGGCCTCTTTGCCCGGATGAAGATAAATCCGTGTAATGCCGCCTTCCTCCCATCCCACCGTGAGGTCGATCAGGCCGTCGTTGTTCAAGTGTCCTAATTTGACTCCATCGGCTCCTCTGGAGCTGTTGTCGATAGTGTGGCGTTTCCAAGAGGAGTCGCTTGGGAGACTGGTGGGTGCGGCAAGGCTGAGAAGTGCGGGAAGGGCAAGTGTGGCAATCAAAGGGCGGAACATGGGACAGAATTGTCGCGGGGTTTTGTCGGGGCATTGTTGACAGCGAATAGGGTTCCGCATTCTATCAGGGTGACCCGTTATTTAGTCACTCTCAAAATCACTCATTATGAAAACTTCAAAACTATTATTAGCGGCTCTCCTGACGTGGGGGCTTTTAGGATCAGCGATTGCTAATCATCATAAAAAAGGCGGCCATTCACTTTTTCAGCAGACTTTTCTAGGGACCTACGGAAGTGAAACCGACAAGATGGTCAGCCTCGCAGAAGCCTTTTCCGAGGAAGGAATGGAATGGCGTCCCGCTGAAGGGATTCGTTCTGTTCGTGAAGCGATACTGCACGTAGCAGGAGCAAACTACGGACTCGGGGCGCGCTTTCTTGGTAAGGAGATGCCTGCGGGAATTAATCCGCGTCAGTTCGACAAGACGATTAAAAGCAAAGAAGACACGATCAAGGTTCTCAAAGATTCAATCCAGTTTGTTAAGGAAGCGGTCGGAGGTCTTGACGAAGCCAGCCTTGCGGAATCAATAAACCTGTTTGGTAACGAATCAAATAAGATGGGTGCGGTACTGGTGCTAGGCGGACACGCCTACGAGCACTTAGGGCAACTAATTGCTTACGCTCGTTCATCAGGTGTAGTGCCTCCTTGGAGCCAGTAGAGCCGGAAGGAACCGGTTGGTAAGGCAAAGTGAGTCAAAAAAAATTCTGTGTTGGACCCGTCCTAGGACGGGTCTCTCGCTTTTGTCGCGATACTCTTCTTGCTTTTACAACGAAGGATTGCTGAGAAAATGCGTCCCCTGTGTCGACGCCAAGTATCATTTGGATCGTAGTTGAGGTTTGGAGACTCCATCTGGGGGTATAAGACTACTGCCCAGCGGTTGCTTGCGCTTAGAAGCCGTTTCGCGAGTTCTGGTTGGGCCGAGCGAGTCCGTCGGATCAGGGCCAAGATTGTAAATCACAAGTTCGCTATCTTTAAAGTTTCCGATAAGCATTGGGAATGCCCTTCCGGGTGAGGAGTGGATCAGGGCTGGATACGGTTCCTCTCTTCGTGCGGTTTGAGGGGGAGGCGGGCCCTGTCGTGTAAGGTAGGGCGGCTGTCGGTCCCGATGATTGGCGTTGCCCACTCAATCGATCCAATCGAAGAGGTTGTCCTTGGCATTTGAGGTTTGTATTGATTCTGAAATTTAGAAAATCAAATGAAGATCGATCTCTGATCTAGATGTAGGGTGTTCGCGTTTTCCTGTCCAATAATGCGGCTGAAAAGTAAAAATTGGTAGCGAATATGGAAATTCCAGCTGCATAATACTGAAAGTGCCGGATAATCCTGGGAAAATTAGCGGATCCAGGTTGTCAGAAGCTTTCTTTTTGTCTTTAGATGAGCCGAATTTCATCGCTTAGATTCTCTTACCCAAAAAATGCGACACACAAACCGTCTCTCAGGAGACCGAATCCCAGTTAATAATTTCTTCTTACATTCATTTATAAAGAGCGGAAACCGCAAAAGGGATCCAATCGTCTGAACTTACGACATTTAATCGTTATGCATGGGAAAACCGAAGGCGTTTCGCCGATAAACAACATTCTCTCGATATCAAAACGCGCGATTCTGTCGCTTTTGTTGATGGGTGTCACGCTGGCTCCGACCCTGACGGCTAAGAGCGTCGATGGCTGGCTTTCTTGGCGAGGCCCCCTCCAGACGGGAGTCTCACTAGAAAAGAATCTTCCGGATTCGTTGGATCTGGATGGGGATAGCCACCTTTGGAGCTATCCGGTGAATGGTGGCGGAGCTCCGGTCATAGCTGATGGGAGAGTTTATGTTTTTGGCTACTACGAAGAGAACGAGGGGAAACTCGTCGAAGAAACCTTGCTCTGCCTTGATGCGGATACCGGAAAGAAGCTTTGGGAGTATCGCTCTCGCGACTTTCTAAGCGACAATGTGTATAATCGCTACGGCATCGGTTCGCCCTGTGTCGATCCGGATACGGGCAATGTCTATTTCATGCCCACTTCGGGACTGGCCCTCGCGTTTGACCGGGACGGAAACAAGCTCTGGGAGCACTCGATGCTCGAGGAGTTCTGGCGCTTGACCTTTCCGAATGGCAGGACGGGCGGTCCTGTCATCGATGGAGACTTTGTCATCTTTCGCGGCATCACCGCGAATTGGGGTCCAAGCGGTCCTCCGGGGGACCGATTCTACGGTTTTGACAAGCTTACCGGCGAGCTTGCTTGGTCATCCGCTCCCGATATCAAGCCGGTCGACAGCTCAAATTCTTCGCCGACCTTTACTGACCTTGAAGGGCGGCGCGTCTTTATTGCGGGAACGGGGTCGGGCAGTATTATTTGCTCCAACGCTCGAACCGGTGAGCCCGTGTGGCGCGTCACGATTTCCACGGGCGGAGTTAATGCGTCGGTTTTGCCTTACGGGGATGACAAGTTCATTGCCATTCATGGTAAAGAGAACATCGACTCGACTGCGAAAGGGCGGCTGGTGTGCTATCGGGTTCCGTCAAAATACCCGTCGGGTGATAAACCGGTTATTTTAACGGAGAAGGATGAAGTCTGGCGAAACGACGAACATGTCTCGTTCAGCAGCTCTCCGGTTCTCCACGATGGACGCGTCTACAGCACGATCGCTACCGGAAGTCTTCTCTGTGTGGATGCGAAAACAGGAGAGACGATCTGGTCACTCAAACTCGCGCCTGACCAACTCCATGCCTCCCCTCTCTACGCGGACGGCAAGCTTTACGTGCCGATGGCCGACGGAAAAGCCTATGTAGTCAAAATACACGACGACCACGGGGAAATTTTGAACGAGGCCGATATGGGGGCAGTTTGCTTGGCGGCTCCATCCGCTTATGCCGGCAAGGTTTTTGTTCAGACGAAAGAGGCATTGCATTGCTTCGGAAACAACAAAGGGAAATTTGTGGGCGTCAAAGCCTCGCAGGAAAAGATTAAAGACAAGACAATCGTAGCGCTCCAGATTGTTCCGGCAGAATTTGCTCTGATGCAAGGCCAGTCGGTCGACTTTTCCGTTTGGGGCCTTAACGAAATCGGGCAGCGTATCAAGAAACTGGATGGCGCAAAATGGGATGCAGGCCCGCTTGGAGTCAGCTTTTCCGGAGACAAGATGACGGTTCGTAAAGACGCTGACTATGCAGCGGGCGTTGTTAAGGTGACCGCGAATGGTATCACAAGCACCACCCGGGGACGTATTGTGGCAGGACCCTCTTATCGGGAAGATTTTGAGAGTTTCGATCTCACCGCCAAGAACCATCTGGGTGAATCGGTTTCGTTTCCGCCATCAACCTGGCTCGGAGCCCGCGTCAAATGGAGTGTGATCGAGCGCGAAGGAGAAAAAGTGGTAACCAATGTTCTCGATTCCGTAATCAAGCAGCGGACGATGAATTTTGTCGGTCATCACGACCTATCCAACTACACGTTTTCCGCAGATGTGCTCACAGACGGCAATCGCCGAATCATGTCTTCCATTGGGCTGGTCAATCAGAGATACTTGATCGCCCTTGTCGGTAACTGGCGAATACTAGAAGTTTCCAGTAATCACGACCGACTCAAGGAATCCGTCCCTTTCAATGTTAAAGCAAATACGTGGTACCGTTTAAAGACCTCAATTAAAGACAACGGGGACGGTACCGGAGTCGTTCAAGCGAAAGCCTGGGAAAGAGATCAGGCAGAGCCCGATGCATGGACAATAGAAGTACCGGTGGACAGGCTTCACGAGAAAGGGGCACCGGCGATCTACGCACTTTCACCACAAGCCCAGAAGCGGGTTTATTTAGACAATCTTGAAATCACGCCCAACAACTAAGCAGCATGAGTATTTATAAAGTAAGTATAGGTTTAGCCGCAATGGCACTGGGAGGTGCATCGTTCGCCAACCACCACAAGAGCCATGGTTCCGATTGGCCGATGTGGGGAGGAACCCTTGACCGGAATATGGTCGGTGAAGCGAAGAACTTGCCGGTCAATGTTGAGCCGGGGGATTATGTGTCTGGGAGTGATAATATTGACCTTTCAACTACAGAAAATGTACTCTGGGTTGCTAAGCTGGGATCTCAAGCGTACGGAAATGTGACCGTGGCGGGAGGTAAGGTCTTCGCCGGAACCAATAACGAGTCCCCACGCGATCCGAATCAACTCGGTGACCGAGGTGTGCTGATGGCCTTTGACGAAAAGACCGGAGAGTTTGCCTGGCAGCTCCTGATACCAAAACTCGGTGCGGGCAAGGTGAGTGACTGGGAATATGTCGGTCTCTGCTCTTCACCGGCAGTTGATGGTGACAAAGTCTACATTGTGACAAATCGTGGTGAAGCAGTCTGTCTCGACATAAACGGAATGGCCAACGGAAACGATGGGCCTTTCAAAGACGAAGCGAACTACATGTCTGCCGACGGGAATCCCGTAGAGCTGACAGATGGCCATGCCGATGTTTTGTGGATCTACGACATGCGAGAGGAATTGGGCGTATTCCCGCATAATGTCAGCAGTTGCTCTCCGCTCGTGGTCGATGATATTCTGTATGTGTCTACTTCAAATGGGGTGGACTGGTCACACAATAATATCCCGGCCCCTTTCTCTCCCGCGTTGGTTGCCATTGACAAGAATACCGGAAAATTGTTAGGCGAAGAAGCGTCTCAGGTATCCGAGCGAGTATTACACGCAAGTTGGAGCTCACCGGCTTACGGTGAAATCAACGGAGTTCCACGCATTATTTGGGGCGGAGGTGATGGATTCTGCTACGGCTTTGAACCGAAACCGGTTGTGGGCTCTGAAGGGTTTGAAATTTTAAAAGAAGTGTTTCGCTACGATTGCAATCCGCCTGAGTACCGAATGAAAGAGGGAAAACCGATCAAGTACGCGACTTATCCGGGACCTAGCGAGGTCATCAGTACTGTGGTGATTTATGACAACAAAGCATTTGCGTTGATCGGACAGGACCCCGAGCACGGTGATGGTGTAGGCATGCTGAGCGCTATCGACGCATCGATGGAAGGCGATATCACAGGTAAAGCGATTTGGACCTACAAGGACATTGGCAGAACGGTGTCTACTCCCAGTATATACAACGGCATGATTTTCGTCGCCGAGTACGATGGAGATATTCATTGTTTGGATGTTGATACAGGTAAAGTGAACTGGGTGCACGCTACCGACAGTCGAATTTGGGGATCTACGCTTGTGGCTGATGGGAAAGTGTATTTGCCAAACGAGGACGGCCAGCTAGTAGTGCTTGCGGCGACTAAAGAAAAGAAGGAGCTCGCTACCATAGAGTTTTTTACCCCCATATACAGCAGCCCGGTAGTGGCTAACGATGTGCTTTACGTAGCGACTCAGACGCACTTGTACGCCATGAAGAAGGGCGGAAAATGAGCAAGGGTGTCGTAATTGCGTTCATGCTGGTCCTGTTTGTGCTTCACCAGGATTTCTGGCTCAAAGACAACGCTACATTGGTTTTGGGTATTGTTCCGATAGGTTTGGCATACCACATGGCGTTCACGGCAGTGGCAGCGTTTGCTTGGCTCGTGATTGTTAGGTTTGCCTGGCCGAAATACTTAGTAGAAGAGGAAAACGAGGGGACAGAAGAATGACCCAGACGTTAATTGTAGTTATCTATTTAGTACTCCTCCTCGTTCTGGGGTATCTAAGCAGCCGCCTTTTCCGGGGAAACTCTAACGACTATTTTGTCGCGAGTCAGTCGATCGGGCCGCTCGTGCTGTTCATGTCAATCTTTGGAACCACCATGACGGCATTTGCGATGGTGGGTAGTACGGGGGAGTCTTATCGAGTAGGAATCGCCACTTATGGGAAAGTGGCGTCTTCATCGGCTCTCATTCACTCTGCGTGTTTTTTCCTCGTCGGGTTGCCTCTTTGGGCGCTCGGAAAGCGCAACGGGTTCCATACGCAAATCGAGTTTTTCCGGGAGCGTTTTGAAAGCAGCAAGTTGGGGTATCTCTTATTTCCGATTCTAGTGGGATTGATAATCCCCTACCTTCTGGTTGGCCTGATGGGAGCTGGAAGCGTCATGCAAGGGGTAACTCGAGGGGCATTCCCCGAGCTGTTTTCTGAAACAGGCGGAGCGGTCCCACGGTGGCTCACGATGTTGGTGATCTCTTGTGTGGTCTTGTACTATATCTTTGCTGGCGGGGTTAGAAGCGCAGCGTGGGCGAATACGTTTCAAACGTGTGTATTCATCGTAATGGGATTTATCGCATTCGTCACCATTTCTTCCAAGCTAGGTGGCATGCAGGCGGCATCAGCGATGGCGGATCCCAGTAAGGCGGTCCGGGCGGGGAACGTGACGGAGATGCAGTTCCTGTCCTATTGTTTTATCCCGCTCTCAGTGGGAATGTTTCCGCATTTGTTTCAGAATTGCCTGACGGCCAAATCGGCGAAGTCGTTTCGGCTCACGCTTGTGGCCCATCCCATCGCGATCATGCTGACGTGGATACCTTGCATACTTATCGGTCTTTGGGCAACAGGGGCGGTGATGCCTGACGGGGTGACCCCGGTCATACCGGCAGGGACCAGTCCTAACGCGGTTTTGGGAATGATGGTTGGAAAACTGACTACTCCGATCATTGGAGGCCTCGTAACAGCGGGGATCATGGCGGCGATTATGTCGTCACTCGATTCCCAGTTCGTGGCGGTCGGGACGATGTTCACCAAAGATATTGTTGTGCACTCATTCGGGAAGAACCGCTTCTCGGAGACGCAAAAAGTGGTCATGGCGCGCGGTTTTATCTGTACCATCGTGTTCGTTACGTACCTATTCACTTTGGCGGAACCGAGATCTGTATTCTCGCTGGGTATCTGGTGCTTCAGCGGTTTTGCGGGATTGTTTCCTCTCGTATTTGCGGCGATTTACTGGAGAAAAGCGACCAAAGCGGGAGCCTATGCTGCGGTCATCGGAAGCGCGGTTTCCTGGTTGCTGCTGTTTGCGGCGTCCGATTTCGGAAAAAATGGAGAGTACCTGATAGGCGGTGTGATGCCGGTTGCGGTGATATTTGCAACCTGCGCAGTTTGCATGGTCGTCGTTTCTCTTTTTACTCAAGCACCGTCCCAGGAGACTCTGGACAAGTTCTTTAGAAAGAAAGCCTAGCTATCACCAAAACTCATTGAGGAAATTCCATCCAATTATTATCCGCTTGTTCTTTCAATCGTGCTGGGTGTTCGTTGAGGTAAAAGCTTAATTTATAAATGACTCAAACAATGGACATTACGAATGCGGTGGATGCCGCCAAAGAGAATTTGGACCAGTATACACGCGATATGGTCCAGTGGCATTTTTCGCCTGAAACCGGTTGCCCGTACTGGCTCGACTGGGCAAAGGAAGCGGATTGGAATCCGCTCGCGGAAGTCACGAGTTTCGAAGACATGATGCGCTTCGAGAATTTCGATGACGAGGTTTTGCGAGACACGGATCCAGCACGATTTATTCCAGCGGCGTTCAAAGACCGACCTTACAATGTATTCGAAACCGGCGGTACCACAGGGATGCCGAAGCAGCGTATCGGGTGGGAAGACTACAAAGTGGATTACTCCGAGTTTAGCGATTTCTACTCGGACGATTTTTTCCCGAAAGGAGCCAACTGGCTGATGGTCGGCCCTACGGGTCCGCGCCGATTGCGTCTAGCGATTGAGCACTTAGCGAATGTACGCGGTGGCGCCTGCTACTTTATCGATTTGGATCCTCGCTGGGTGAAACGACTGATTCGCGATGGCGAGTACGATATGGCTCGGAAGTACAAAGAGCATGTTGTGGAGCAGGCGATCACGATTCTTAAAGGGCGTAATATCGGTTGCATGTTCACGACTCCGACGATTCTGGAAGCTTTGGCAGAACGGATTTCGATTCCTCAAGCGGGAATCAAGGGCGTTTTTGTTGGAGGCACCACGATGACTCCTCAATATGTAAGATTCCTTACAGAAGAGGTTTTGGAAGGAAAAGTTAATTTTGCCCCAACTTATGGAAACACGCTGATGGGTTTGGCGATCAGTCGACCTTTGTCAGCGGAAGACAACTACAGCCTGACATATTATGCTCCCCAGCCGAGAGCCGTATTGAGGATCGTCGATCCGAAGGATTCCACCCAGGGCGTTGACTATGATGCCTACGGGCGAGTGGAACTGACCACGATGACCAAGGAGTTCTTCATGCCAAGATTTCTGGAACGGGATGAGGCCATCCGGCGTAGACCATGTGATTTATTTCCATGGGATGGAGTAGGGGATGTACGCCCCTTCGAATCGACGAAGAAAAAAGTGATAGAAGGCGTTTATTAGGATTTTGATTTGAGACAGCCGGTCGCTCTCTGAGCGATTGCTACCTTGAAGAAGCTTCAAGCAAATAAGATGGAAGAGAAAGTATCACATTTACCAGTTCTCCGGTTCGGCGAGGTGTACAAAAGTTTGGACACCAATGACCTGGGGAAGGTGTTGAAATCTGGGGCGCGCCTGGAGGTCAGCGTGGCAAACGCCGGAATCATACGCCGCGATAAACTCTCAATCGAGAAGGGTCGAGCTGCCCTCAGGGCCATTCCAGCGGACACCCTGCTTAGCTACGCCGAGAAAGCGGCTGACATTTATCTGGATGGAGAACTTCCGTTTGGCATCGATGGGGAAGTGCAAGGGATATCGGATTACGTAACGGCGCTTTCAGAGCTGACGGGTTTGCCGCACTCCCTTTGTCGATCGAACATGTTCAAGGTGGCGGCAGCTTTGAAAAACATTCGTGCGGTACTGGCGGGACTGACTCGTGGTTTGCCACCTGAGCTTTTTGACAACGGCTGCGCTCGCCTGGGAGACATCGATATGAATTTTTTCCCGACAGCGGATAGCCTAGGCGTTACCTTGCCGAGTAATTCCCCTGGGGTTAATTCTTTGTGGCTGCCGGCTCTGGTGATGAAGACACCTGTATTTCTAAAGCCAGGACGCGAAGACCCGCTGACTCCCTATCGGATTATCCAGGCGATGATTAAAGCGGGCTTTCCCAAAGAAGCGTTTGGCTTCTACCCGACAACGCATGAGGGTGGTGATGCGATTCTTCTCTCTTGTGGACGCGGTATTGTTTTTGGAAGCGACGCGACTGTAAAAAAATACGCTAAGTACAGCAATATTCAGGTCCACGGTTCTGGAAGGAGCAAGGTGCTGATTGGCGAGGACATGGCGAACGAATGGGAAAAGCATTTGGATATAATGGTTGAATCGGTATCCGCCAATGGGGGACGAAGCTGCATAAACGCTTCTTCGGTAATGGTGCCATCCCATTTCGAGGAGATTTCCAATGCCATGGCCAAAAAGCTGGCAACCGTTGAGCCAAGGGCGCGTGACGACAAAGACGCTCTGCTTTGCGGCTTTGCCAATGCCGATTTCGCCAAAGCGATGGATGAAGCCATTGACGAAGCTCTCAAGACACCGGGAGCAGTGGATCTCACCGCCAAGTACCGTAAAGGTCCTCGCCTGGTAGAGAAGCACGGACAAACGTTTCTCTGCCCCACGCTAATCGCCTGTTCCGACCCGAATCACCCGCTGGCCAACACAGAATACATGTTCCCGTTTGTGAGTGTCGTGGAACGCCCTCAAGCGGAAATGCTCGATGCCATTGGATCTACTCTGGTTGTATCCGCTGTGACTGAGAACGAAGCGTGGATGAGGGATCTTATGGCCAGTCCCGATATTGATCGACTGAATTTAGGGTCAGTGCCCACAAACTGGGTGCAGTGGGAGCAGCCACACGAAGGAAACTTATTCGAGTTTCTCTATCGCCGACGGGCGATACAATCGAAGGCATTAAAAATCGCGTAATAGTGGATTTCGTTACGAGACCCAGTCCGCGGATCGCCTTCGGTCCCGGGATGCTTGAGAAGCTGCCGGAGTTCATCAAAGAAATCGATGGCTCAAAAGCGCTTATTGTCACGGACAAAGGAATTCGTGCCGCTGGGCACGCGGACAGAGCCCTTTCGGTCCTTGAGAAAGCCGGTTGCGAGGCAGTGCTCTTCGATGGTGTTCAGGAAAACCCGACGAATCATTGTATATCGAATTGCAGGGACTTTGCTCAGGAAGCAAAAATAGACGTCCTGATTGGATTGGGAGGCGGCAGCAGTATGGACACTGCCAAAGGCTGCAATTTTCTTTTAACCAATGGAGGTGAGATGAAGGACTATCATGGATACGGAAAAGCCACCCGACCCATGCTGCCTTTCATCGCGATCCCCACAACCTCGGGTACGGGGAGCGAATGCCAATCTTACGCGCTCGTGAGCGATGACGAGACACACGTTAAGATGGCGTGCGGAGATTCTAAAGCGCTGGCTCGCGTAGCGTTGCTGGATCCTGATTTGACCGCATCACAACCCAAGCGAGTGGCGAGCTTGACCGGACTGGACGCGTTGGCACACGCATTGGAAACCGCGGTATGCATTCCGCGAAACCCTATTTCCAAGATTCACTCGTTGGAAGCCTTCCGACTGCTCGCTCGGTCGATTCACACCGTAATTACCGGGACATCCCTTCCGGAGGATCGAAGCAACATGCTGCTCGGAGCCGCTCTAGCGGGTTTGGCGATCGAGAATAGCATGCTTGGGGCCGCCCACGCGTGCGCGAATCCGCTGACTGCGTTTTTTGGTGTGACCCATGGGCATGCGGTCTCGTTGATGCTCCCTCACGTCATTCGATTTAATCGAGAAGATCCTGAGGTGAATGAAATCTATCACGCTTATGAATCGTTTATTCCGAGCAACGGAGCGAAGAAGGTGGATATGGCTGAATGGGTAAATACATTGGTAGCGAGTGCTGGTTTGAGAAGCCTGTCAGCATTAGGGGTGGAATCTCCGGACGTCGGCAAGTTGGCTGCGGGCGCATCCCAGCAATGGACCGGTCGATTCAATCCCCGCCCTGTCGGCCAGGCTGATTTTGAGGCCCTCTACTCGAGTGCCCTATCTGACGTCGTTGAACGCGTATGATGAAAGCATCCAGTTTGCTTTTGCTGACTTTGATTCTGGCATCCTGCAAGTCGCAGGATTCCGAGGATAAGAATGCAGCGGAAGTTGAGGAACTAGGATTTCAAACAAAGTCTTGGGCGTTGCCTCGCGGAAGCTCGTTCATGAGCGGCTCGATTCCCGACAAGGTAATTACTTCTCCCCGAATCGCTTGGAGTTTCGATGCCGGTGCTCCGATATCCGGGGATGCCGGCGTCTTTGAGAATCAGGTCTATTTTGGAACGGATGACGGGGTCTTTTTCGCGGTTGATTTCGAGACAGGGGAGGAAACCTGGCGTTTTGAAACGGGGGATGTCATCGAGTCGGAACCCGCGATTACCTCAGAGCGGGTATTTTTTGGTGCCAACGATGGACAATTTTATGCCTTGGATCGCAAGACCGGAGAAGAGCAGTGGCGTCGCCAGTTTGATGACAAAGTCTCTGCGGGAGCGAATTTGGCGCGAAGCCCGATCGATGGGGAGCCATGGGTTCTCGTAGCGGGTAACGATGGAATGCTTCGGTGCCTCAAGGCAGCGGATGGTAGCGATGTCTGGACCTACCAAACAGACAACCTCATAAATGGGTCGCCTGCGATGCTAGATGATCGCCGAATCATTTTTGGGGGCTGTGACGCGTTTCTTCACATTGTTAATCTCGAGAATGGGGAATCGATTGAGCAGTATGAAACGAATGCGTACATTCCTTGCTCCGTAGCGGTGTACGACGGCATAGGATACAGTGCTGGCTTTCGATCCGGGCGACCGAGGTCAGCTCTGGACTTATTCAGACCGTCAGTTTCCTTTCTTTAGCTCGCCCGCAGTCAATGAGACCCACGTGTTCATTGGTTCGCGCGACAAGCGGCTTCACGCGATCAATCGGGAAACGGGAGTGGCCGCATGGACGTACCAGACATCAGGCAGGGTGGACAGCTCTCCTTTAGCCTTCAGCGATGCGGTGGTGGTCGGCTCGACCGACGGCTGGCTTTATGCCGTCAACCAAGCGGACGGGGCAGAACTTTGGAAAATCGAACTAGGGGCGTCGTTGATCGCCTCGCCAGTCTTTGCTAACGGGAGGCTGATTATTGGAAGTCAAGGTGGTACGCTTTTCTCATTGGAATCCGGCGATACCAAAATATAGTGCAAATAGTATGAGTTCTAGCGCAGAGGCCGTTGAGCCGAAAAAAAAGCCCACAGAAGCGGGCAACTACTTTATTTCTAACTACCCACCCTTTTCGTTCTGGTCGCCAGACAACAAAAAGGAAGTGGACGCTGCGTTCGAGCAGCCGCATGACGATGGCGCCTCG
>JAUHWE010000718.1 GCA_030424825.1 Verrucomicrobiia bacterium | reverse complement strand
TTGAAGGATCCTTCATAGTCATAAGCATGGCCATGTTTTGGCCGTTAAAATTGCTCAACATGACCATGGCTTCGGACTTAAAATCAAAGACCATTGTCGCTTTCCCTCCCGAGTTCTTGAGTTCTTCGCTCTCATACTCGACGGCGTAGTAGTCCTTGTTCTCATTAATGAAATAATTCATCTCCACCTCTCCGTTGTCCTTCTTCCTTTTCCCCTCCATCTCAATCTTGGTCTTGAATTCCCAGCTAAACGAGTAGGTATCCGGAAGATGATCCGGAGCTTTTGACGAACCAAAGGGATTCATGGTGGGACTGGCTGATTGATTGCCCTTAACGCTCGCCGGGGTAGATTCCGCTTCTTCTTCGTCATTGGCACCCCCATCTAAAACTTTTTCAGTTTCTTCCGTCACAACCTCATCGGTCTTTTTTAGAATGCTGCGCTCTACCGCATCCTGGGCCTTCTTTTTCAGGTTCTTTAAAAATTGAGCCTCCGCCGTATGGCATAGACTGAAACAGCAGAGAATTAGATAGATGATTTTTGATTTCATGGTCGGCTAAGTTATTTTTCTTTCTTATTATGTTTCCAAGGCTCGAGGCCCCTTTCGAGTTTAAGGAACTTGTTTAACGGTCCCGGCATCATGGATCGTTCTACAGCGTCTGGAAGCTTTACGGAGCACTCCTGGTAGGAAAATGAAAACCTGCCCGACGGGTTGTCTTCGAAAGCGTCTTTGGTGGTATTGATATAGAATTCAACCAGTCGACCCTGCTCATCAAACTGTATGTAACTTCCTGGATACTCAGGGTCACTGTAGTTGAATCGCAGGCATTCACTAGACCCATTGCAGCTTACGGTTTCCTTCTGGTAATCGTCACCTTCGAAGTGTTCGGGCTTATAGATGAAGGCCATTTCAAGAACTAGGAAATTAAGTCCAGAACCAATCTTCTCCAACGCTCTAAACGCCTCAAAATAGGGTTGCTGCGGGAGTTTGTACAATTGAGTCGTCATACCCGCTACCATAAAGCCCATCGAACTAGAGGGCAGCAACTCCATGCTTTCGTACTGATTCTCATTGCCATTATACGCATAGATCTTGCCCTGGTCGTCGTGATATACAGACGGAGTCTCGCCATCGTTCAGTTCCGTCCGCATGGCAATGACGTCCGCATCGAAGTAGGCGGTCTGCTTCAGCCGGCCATCGTAGTCGTACAGAGCCATGACCACATCCTTGTTAAAAAATTCCTGGGCAGATCCTAGATCCAGTTCTTCGAAAGCATCATCGTCCCCCGTGTCCATGTTCGGATCATAAGCGTTGATATCATACGTTACCTCATCGCTCGTTTCGATCCCTTTTTCTTTAGCTCTTTGCTTCAATTTTTCCATGAGCTGAGCATGGGCAACAGCGCCTGTAAAAAGAAAAAGCAGGACAAGAATGACCGAACGGTCCTTCATGATTGGAAAAAGGCCATACGAAACAGAATGTAGACAAGGGGATGAAAATGCCACGAAAAAACAAATGGATTGCCACAATTCCCTCTTCGGAATCGCGATTGAAATCGCCTCGCTCAAGTTAGCCCACTAATTTTGTGGAAACGGTTGCCCACAGCGAGGCTCACTCTCTTTTTATAGATCTTGCTTGTGTCGGGCTGCGCCAAAACAAACCCTTCCCTCATGCGCCTATCTATTTGGGACCGAGGGCTCAAAGTGAGCTCACCCGACGACCCCGAGCTCTACGCCTACCTGTGGTTCTACGAATGGCATATGTTTGGAGCTGTCCGCGAGGGGGAGCACACCGGAGGCATTTCGAATTGGGAGTGGCAACGCTCCGACGACGGCCGCTCTGCGGAAACCCGCTCCGACTGGTTCGAACTTAAGGCCGCCGCAACGGATGATGGAGCAGATCTTTTCTTGAAAATCACCAACACCACCCATCGTTCCTGGCCGGAAATCGCGGCCATCATCCCTTGCTTCAACCCGGGGCACGATCGATCCAAGAGCACCGACGCGGTTCCCAACCCACGGTTTTTCGACGATACGCACGACCACACCTATTTCATCGGCGCGTCAGGCCTTGAGCTCCTGGCGGGGGAGGCCCCGCGCGAGATTCACTTCAACCAACTCCATTGGGCAAAAATCAATACATGGCCGAAGGAGCGGGGCGACGGACAGTTCGTCTGGCACCACAAATGGCCCAAATCCAAACGACATGCCCATGTGGACGCGCTTGTGCGCGAGTCCGAAGATCGCACCCAAACCATGGCCATCGTCTGGGAAGACTTTCTCTCGGCACAGGGACACAATCCCTGGAAGTTGCATGCATCTCTCCGTGCTAGTCGGCCCGCTTCAGCCTAGCGAATCGAAATCTATCCGAGGAAGGATCTACCTGTTCGAGGGATCCAAGGAAGACTTCCTGGAAAAGCTGGAGAGGAATTTCCCGAGCATTCTGTAGCCGGGATCGCTTTGCTCGAAATCTATGATCTAGGTGATTAGAAAATGAATCTAACCCGTAAAAGCATCGCTGCTAGACAAGAGCGGGCGAATCCGTTTATAAAATAGTCTGGGGATACTCGTACAGGGAATGGAACGCTTCGGCGTATTGAACGCCGCACGTAGCCCCTCGGTAGCGAGCGAGC
>JAUHWE010000717.1 GCA_030424825.1 Verrucomicrobiia bacterium | reverse complement strand
TCGGGGTTTGGCGATAGCATTTGGGCATCAACAGACTCGCGCCAGGCATGGAGCATTGCGGTCAGCTCCTTCGCTTTGGCCGGATTGGATTTCGAGAGATCATTCTGTTCGCCAATATCCTCCTCAAGATTAAAAAGCTGCACCGTGTTATTCTCGTAGTACTCTATCAACTTATAGTCTCCCACCCTAATGGCACCGGCTGGGGGCTGCATGCCGTGATTGCTGTAGTGGGGAAAGTGCCAGTAGATGGCGTCGCGGTCGAGGGACTGCTCTCCCTTAAGGAGGGGAGCGATGCTGACACCGTCTTGGTGTTGCGCTTCTACAAGCGGCAGTCCTGCCATATCCAGAATAGAAGGATAGAAGTCCGTGCTGATAATCGGCTCCTCCGAGACCGTACCCGCTTTCCCCTTACCCGGCCACTTCACAACACAAGGAACGCGAATGCCACCTTCGTAAAGCCAACCTTTCGCGCCTCGCAGAGGAAGTACGGAAGTTGAAAACGCCCGGTCGAGCTGCTCCTCTTTCACAGTCCTCATCGGATTCCCCACATTCATGCCCGCCATACCTCCATTGTCGGCGAAGAATATGACGATGGTGTTGTCGTCGATGCCCAGCTCTTCAAGGCGCTCGAGAATGCGCCCGAGACTTTGGTCCACAGCTTCCACCATGCCGGCGAAATGGGTATTATCCTGCCGCTGCTTGATCTTTACCGTGTGCTCGGGAAGCACTCCGTATTCGGAAAATGCGGGATCCAATATCGCTTGATTCAAATATTCCTGAGAGAGCGTTTCCGGACGATCGGGATTACCTTCTAGAACAAACGGTTCACCCATTGGGGGAGGATTCGTTTTCAGCTTTTCTTCGTATTTCTCCACTAGGTCTAACCGACCGTCGATGGGATCATGCACCGCGAAGTGGGCCAGGTAGAGAAAGAAGGGACCGTCTTTGTTTCCGTCGATGAAACCGAGGGCTTCATCCGTCAACCGGTCGGTGAGGTACTCCCCTTCCGGGGCGTCCTCCAGACCTTCCAAATTATAGGGCGCATAAAAGGTGCGGTTGGGGGCGCCACGCGACCAGTTCCTCGGGATGTGCCAGTCGAATCCGTGTTTGTCGGGTGTGTGAGGCGTACTCCCCAGGTGCCACTTGCCCACCGCGGCGGTCGCGTAACCGTGATTTTGCAGTGTTTCCGCGATCGTCACTTCTTCGTATGGGAGTTGCTGCCCCGTCCGCACGTTGAGATATTTCTGAAAGGGGAAATCCCGTCGTCCGGGTATCCAATCCGTCATATTGTTTCGGGCTGGATACTTCCCAGTCAGAATACTGGATCGCGTAGGTGAGCACACATGGCAGGCGGCGTACGCGTTGGTAAACTTCACCCCTTCAGAGGCAAATTGATCGATGTGCGGTGTCTCATAAAAATGGCTACCGAAACTTCCCACATCGGTCCAACCGAGGTCGTCGACGAGGAAAAATATGACATTGGGCGGACCTTTGGAATCGGCGGTTCGCTCTTGGGAGCTGCAGCCTGTGAGAAACAAGGCCAAGCTGGCCAAAACAATTGGTATCTTAATTTTCATAGGTAGGGGCGTTGCTTGCGGCGACCGCATCGGTTAAGGGTTGAAATGCTATCGCGGTCGCCGAAAGCGACGCCCCTACGATTGAACGATTCTTACATAGTCTAATACGCATTACTTGACGCTTTCTTTGGGTAGTGATTGCTGCAACCTCGAGATCACATCCTTAAACTCTGGAACGCTCGCTATATTATGCCATTCATTGGGATCGCGATCGTGATCGTACAATTCTTCGCCTCCATCGTTGTAGCGAATGTAGCGCCAGCGGTCCGTTCGTACGGCGTGGTTCTGGTATCCAAAGGTTGTTAACACGGGACGCTCCCAACCTCTTTTAGGATACTTCAGCAAGGGTACAAGGCTTTGACCATCCAAGCTGTCGTGAAGCGGCAATCCGCACATTTCCAAAAGCGTGGGATACAAGTCGACCAAGCTCACAGGTCGGTCGCACAACTCGTTCCTCGCTATTCCCTTCGGTCCTGCGATCACCAGAGTAGTTCGAGTAGTCACTTCCCAAAGGGCATGCTTACGCCAGTGCTGTTTTTCACCGAGATGCCAGCCGTGATCACCCCAAAGCACGACGATCGTGTTGTCCGCATGCTCGCTGTTTTCTAGGGCATCCAGCAAACGGCCCACATGAGCATCGACGTAGGAAATTGTGGCCAAGTAGCTCTGCACTGCCCGCTTCCACTGTTTATGCCTCACAACCATGTCATGGTCCTCCCCATGCGTGGCAAAGTTCCGGGCTCCGGAAACGTCGTGAACCTCTCTCGCGAATCGCTTGCCCCAATACGGAAGGTCATCGCGGTCATTATCCAGCGTATCCGGAAGAATGATATCTTCGATCGGATGTAAATCGAAGTATTTGCGCGGTGCATACCAGGGCAAGTGCGGTTTGGTGAATCCACAGGCTAGAAAAAACGGCTTTTCGTGCGACTTTCCCAATTCGGAAATCGCCCAATCGACATTCATGACATCAAATAGCTCAGCATCATCCACATCGAGCGGCCCCCAGGGCGCCCAAGCTTCTTTCGGCAGGTACGCATCTCGTTCACCCGCAT
>JAUHWE010000716.1 GCA_030424825.1 Verrucomicrobiia bacterium | reverse complement strand
TATTTGCTCGCTGATCCGACAAGAAGAGAGGAACTGTAGGGTTTGACCTTTAAACGAGTGAGCATCTAGAACGTGCAAATATAGAATCTCTTTAACGCACCCCTTGTTTTGAATCTGTGACGTAGTTGTAAACGTACTATCTAACGTATCGCTTCCTCAACATAACTGAAACGTTCACACGGATCAGACAGTTACCCACAACCTTAAACGCCGTTCTTGGCATTAACTCAGAAACGCAATGCATCCTATCACAGTTCCATCCTTTATAGTAATTCTGTTCGCAATTCTAACACCCACCAGCATCGCCCAAGATTCAGAGTCCGAAGATATATTCGAGCTCAGTCCCTTTAGCATCGATGCGGGCGGGTACTCCACCAAGTCCTCATTAACAGGGACCCGCGTACAAACGAATCTAGTAAATACCGCCGCAGCCATTGATGTGGTGACTTCAGAACATCTCCGCGATCTGCCCTACAATAACCCCACCACACCAGTCATTCTGATCAAACCCGCTGTTGCTCTGAGCCTACGGTTCGCCATTTCATTCTATGACGACATGGAAAAGATCCGCAAAGAGACCCTTGAAGACTATCTGATAAAGATTCAAATACTCGTAGAGTCCCAAGACGGATTGCGCTTCGAGCCCGGGACTCTTGAAATCGCTCAAGGTGACCGCAAAAAATCGATACGCAAGCGCAAGTCGGAATACACGTCCCACGCCCACTTTACGATTTTCGCCGATCTGGCAGAAGGCATAGCTGCATTTGAAACGGTTCGCAACACCCGAAAACTCCTAGAGCAGCTAAAGCTCGAATCGGAGGTCACCAAACTTTTCGACGGACCCGTGAACCTTGTTTTGAGAAATCCCGATCAGCATAGACCTGAGCTTCTATCCGCTATTTTTGACGATCTCAACATTCTAAAAGCGGGCCTAGGCGATACATTCGAAGTAATTCCGAGCGGTCTCAATGGGCGCGTCCAAGCTAGGCCGCACTCGGATACGGAAGTCGAGTTATGGATACAATACGATTTGACTATTCGTTCCGTTCGTGACTTCGAATTCGAAAAAGCAAAACTGCTGCTAAGCTTGAACCATTAGGCGACCGTGCAGGAGGATACTGTTGTTGCTTCTGCGGTCGCCGCAAGCGACGCCCCTACAATCAAGAGTCCATATAATCCGATTTATTGGACACTCTCTAATTTTTCTATTTTGCTAGATTTCGAACGATTGTTATTAGGTAGGGCAACGCCCTCACTTCTTCGCTAAAGCTACGGCGGTGCACGCCGGGCGGGCCGCGTTTCTATGATCTGCTTGTGCGGCACGCCCGGAGGGCGTTGCCCTACCATTCAACATTTTACAAATATTGTCCTAAGTGAAACGTTTTTCTGAGAGCGAGCTAATCTCCAGTGAATCATCATTTTGATTTTCGGTCATTCATTGTAGACGTGGTCGGTGACCGCGTAACACGATCACCGATCGCGTCTACATTCCAGAAATGAGAATACCCCACCGACTTGCGGCGTGGTTACGACGAGACGGCGGCGTGGAGCCTGCAATAACTTCCCCTAAAGCAAGCCGGACGCTATCGATAATCGACCCAATCAAACTTTCACAGCTTCCAGCCAACTCAAAGTATCTTCAGTAGACCCATCGAAAAGTCCAAAAAACGACTTCTGCAATTTATCGGTAATGGAACCTCTCTTTCCGGCCCCTACCTGTATTCCGTCAACGGAGCGAATGGGAGCGATCTCGGTCGCGGTACCCGTCATGAAAACTTCGTCCGCAACATACAGTGATTCGCGCGGTAAATTTTCCTCGTGGGTCTCGATCCCCAGACGGCGAGCAAGTTCGATCGTTATCCCGCGAGTAATTCCGGGAAGCACCGCCGCCGACAAGGGGGGCGTGAAGAGCTTTCCCTCTCGTACGATAAAGACATTCTCACCCGCTCCTTCGCTGAGGTTACCCGAAGCATCCAGTCCAATTCCTTCGGCATAGCCATGTCGGTGGGCCTCCATTGAAATCAACTGAGACGAAAGATAGTTTCCACCTGCTTTTGCCATAGTGGGTAATGTATTCGGCGCCAGCCTCGTCCAGCTCGACACGCCCACATCAACACCATTTTCTGCAGTACCTTCCCCTAAATAAGCGCCCCATGGGAATGCCGCTACCGATACTTCCGCAGGATCCGATGACCCATAAACCGTAATGGCCCCGTACCCACGAAACGCAATCGGTCGGACATAGGCCGATCGAAGCTCATTGGCCACGATTACCTGATGACAAACTCGTTTAAGTTCATCGAGAACCAAGGGCATCTCCATTCGGTAAATTTTTGCTGAATTGAAAAGGCGCTTGAGATGGCTTTCCAAACACAAAAAGACTGGTCCATCTCTTGTATCATATACCCTAATACCTTCAAAGATAGAAGATCCGTAGTGTAAGGCATGGGTCATCACATGCACGGTAGCTTCTCTCCAAGGGATCAGTTTACCGCCGTGCCAGATATACTTGGTTTCTTCCATATGAAAAACCTAGGGGATATCAAGGGATCATGGAAATACGAGTGAAAACGTTGTAACCTCTCCTTAGAGAGCTTCCATAAGCGATTCTTGCAGAAATAAATCCCGGATCGAT
>JAUHWE010000052.1 GCA_030424825.1 Verrucomicrobiia bacterium | reverse complement strand
TGATCCCTTTTCGAGACCTGTTCGCTTTCGAAATTCGAATTGGCGGCGTTTCGGAATAGCTCGCGATTCGAATTCCAAATTCCCTTCCGATTGGCCCGTGCCCTTCCTTCGGCTGCGATCATGGGCTGAATGAATCCCACCCCCGCTGCCGAATACCGGGCAAACCCGAGACTCAACATGAGTTCGTTCAATGACTCTCCCCCAAGTGACCGCAAATTGACATAGGTCTCGCCACCGCGCTCGCTCAGCACTTCCATCTCGAATTGCCGTCCATGGGTCAAATCGCCAATCAGCCTGCGACCATCCGCATGGGCTCGTTCGTCGCCGGTCGGATAACCAATCCCTCCGAGTCTTACCACTTGAGTCTCGTCATTCGACTGCACCTTCACGGATTTCCCATCCACGACCTCCAACACCTTCACTGGAAGCCGCGGTTTTGCGTTGAGGCTTTGGGACACAAAAAGCAGCACCCCTATACTGGCCGCTAATAAGCCTATGATACCAAACACCATCGAATTCCCATAAATCGCAATCGAACGACACCTTGCCGCTCGCTATTTATAAACGGCAAATCCACCCAGGGAATTAGGGCAAAGAATCGATTTTTGGAAAATTTGGAACGCCTAGGCTCGAATGCCGTATCGCTTTTTTTATGACAGGAAGAATTTTTCCAATATCGCCAGAGACTTTTCCATCTCACCTGCCTCGATATACTCGTCTGCTTTATGTGCCTGCTCGATGTCGCCCGGTCCAAATACGACTGTCGGAATCCCGACCTCTGCATAGGCAACCCCATTGGTCATAAAGGCGACTTCCTTGAATTCCGTTTGAAATCCCGCTTTCCCAGCACTTTCTGTCAACGCCTGCGGGAACCAGTTCCCATTGTCCGTATTCAGTGGCGGCCGCTCGAGAAACGTCGAAACCTCCGTCTCGGTCTCGGTTTGGGCAATCGTGTCGATCGCTTCTCGGGCGCCCTCCATGGTTTCCGTGATTCCCAGCCGCCGATCCACATCGACCACGCAGCTGTCGGGGACAATGTTGAAACCGATTCCCCCGGCCACTTTCCCGACATTCAGGCTTCCTTTTTCAATAAAGGTCCTCCCTTCTTCGGCAGAAAGCAGGTCGGCGTACCGGTCCAGCTTCTCAACGATTCGCGCAATTTTGTAGATGGCGTTTTCCCCCAACTCAGGGGTCGATCCGTGGGCAGCCTTTCCCCGCGCTTCAATCGTGTAGCGGCAGGCGCCTTTGTGCTTGGTGATAAGGGCGCTTCTCGTGGGCTCTCCGGTAATCGCGGCAACGATGTTCAGACCCTCGATCTGCTCGGCCAGCTTCACCGCTCCTAACTGTCGGGACTCCTCATCCACGGTCGCCGCAAAGACCATCGCATGCTTCATCGAAGACTTCTGTGCGGCTAGCGTTTGGGCCAAACACATGAAAACCGCCAAACTGGCTTTCGTATCGCAAGACCCACGGCCAAAATACTTGCCCTCTTTTTCCACCAAATCATATGGACTTCCCTCCAGCCAGCCCGCGACTCCCACGGTATCCATGTGAGCTTCGACCAAAATAGCCGGCAAATTTTCCGGACCGATCCGGGCCAATAGATTATTCCGTCCCGGCAAAGCCTCCTGCACCTGGTACTCAATCCCGTTGGTTCTCAGAAAATCGCTGACGCAAACTTCCATATCCGCTTCGCCGGGTCCTCCGTACACAGGATTCACGCTGGGAATCGCCACGAGTTCCTTAAGAAGTTTGAGACACTCACTCATTGAGAACCCACGTTAGGCTTTCTCCCTCCAGGCGCAATCGTCTTCGCGCTGTTTTTCGGACACATACGATCCAACGCTACCTCCAACCTACCAGCCGCCTCGCATCAGGCTCGATCATTGTCGCTATCTTCGATTAAAAAATTTGGAAATCCCATGGTCGCCCACCATCGCGGAGATCCCGTAGTTGACACGATCAACCAAGGACCTAAATTCCGCCCCAATGGCATGGAGGCTTGATCAGCACGTCATAAAAGGAGAAATCCAAAATAGAATTCCCGGGAGCGTCTCCGGCCTCATCTGGCTCAAAGGATTGAACAATCCCATCGAGTTAAAACTAAAGGGAAATTGCTACCGGGACCTGGCGGGCGCACAGCTTGTATTCGAAAATCCCGAGCCCATTGAAGGCGACTATACGGGACTGGACATTTGCCAGGAAGGGGTGGTTGGAGATATTACGGCGTCAAAGAAAGTGAAGATCCCGATCGATCCGGACACCGCGATTGGCGAGTTCGTCGATGGCAAAGTCCCCTACGTCATTGGAAACTGCTTATACCTCGAGTGGTTCAGCGAACGTAATGGGCGCGTCCTCATTGAGACAACCGACTTCAAGTGGACCGTCACTCTCCCGCAGTGGAACCTCTCCGAGAACGAGGAAATCGAGCAACGCCTGAGAAATCAGCAAGCCATGTTCGACTTCATGGACAATCTCGCCAACGCTATCGAGCCGGACGATGACCCCCTTCCCTCTTCCGGGGAAATGAACGAGTTTCAATGGGAAGCGTATTTGCAAAAATCGGACGCCCGTAGCGACATGCTAATGGAGCTTTTCGACAAATACGGAGATGATCCGAAATGCGAGGAATTGGTTGCGGAAGCCATGGGGTGGGAGATCGAGAGCATCGAGTATCCGGAGGAGGAAGACGACTTGTGGGACGAGGAAAGCCCCTTAAGCGAGGGGAAGCCGACCCCTGAGGAATACCTCCCCAACCATCCGCTTATTTCAGAAATGATGGATGTCACGTCGCGGATCTTTTTCGAAACCGAATCCCGAAAACTCCTGAACGAAGAAAGCAGCAACCCTTGGAACCAACTGCTTTGGCATTCGCAACTCACAGTGAGCAAGCTGATTGGAGCGCTAGAAGAAGTCGCCGAAGGCATCGACCCCGAACCGGGATTCGTTGTCGCTACACTCAAACGGGCGCTCCACCTCGTTCACCTGACCATTTCAACCCTTGAAGCCGCCAGTTCCCTTCAAGAGGAAAAAGATCCCTGGCAAATCGACATCCGTAAAGCCCTATTCAGCATGAGGGAATCCATCCTAAACCTCATGCAAGAATACCGGCGCAACTGACACCGGCGGAAACCCATCTGGGGGGCGCTGCTCGCTGCAACCGCAAAGCCTGGTCATTTTGTCAACCTCTTTCCTCCGTTGTCGACCATGCCTCGGTACTCAGTTAAACGACAGATATTAGCACTGTTCAGCAAAAATAGATGACCCCTGAAGAATCAAAAAAAATTCGAGACTTAAACAAAAGGTGGTTGAATGGAGAGCTCGTTGAAGGACTCGCGTTTCGATATAATTCGATAGTTGAAGCATCACTACCTACTGGAGAAAAGATAGGAGGATGGATAGTCTCTGCATCAGAAGAGAATGATAAAATGATATACACTGTTGAAGCCAGCAATGGTTCAGGCGACTATTATTGCACTGAAGACCAGATACAAAATATCGATAACGAATCAACTGAACCAGCTAATTCTGTCAACGCAGACAAGCCGCTCGACTGATCAAGAGGTTGTCCCAGCCTTTAACCCCTTCAACTTACAAAACGAATAACATGAATCTTTGGAAATCCATCTGTTTTACCCTCTTGTTTTTACCTCTTGGCCTTTGGTCCGTGCCGCCAGTTGAAAAAACTCCTACCGTTTCTTCACCAGGAAACAGTGTGCGTTTACACGGTCGAGTCGTAGAGCCCGCAACGACGATACCCTCCATTCCATCATTTAGGGTCGAAGAAACCATCAAATCCTACAGAGGTATTGATACGTGGAATTATCTGGCCTTTCCCGCCATCGTCCCGTTGGGCGATAACCAGATTTTACTCTCTTACAAAAGGGGAAAAAACCATGTCGCGGATGCGGGAGCCAGACTGGAGATCATTCGATTTGATCTCGAAAGCGGGCTCCAAACGCAGAACCCCATACAGCTTGGAGGACCGGATGAAATTATGCAGATGGGCGAATGGATTCGTTTTCCCAACGGAAATCTTGGCACTTACATCGACGCTATGAAAATCGATGAGCAAGGGAAACACTACCGAATCGGTCTACGAAGATCCATCAGTCGAAACAATGGTGAAAGTTTTGGAGCCTTGGAGCGAGTCGGTTTAATAGACGGTGTAGAATATGGCTACCTCTTCGACTCCGCTATCGTAGGTAAGCGTCTTTATGCGTTGATAATGACCTTCGAATACCTTGCTGGCGGAAGGCGTTCCGTAGACGTGCTTTATACCGACGACAACGGGGAAAACTGGCATTTCATTCGCAATCTTAGCGAGGAATTTGGCAATATTCGGATCAATGAAAGTAGCCTGTTCCCCTACGAAGATGGATTCCTTGTTACTACGCGCGGCTATGACGACATGCAACGGCTCCATCGGGTCGATCTGGAATTCAGAACAATCCAACAAACGAATATCACTGAGAAAACTCCGTCAATCTCCGCATATATTGGAAGGCCACGGCTCTTTACCTACGAGGGCGAATATTTTCTCATAGGTCGTAATTGGAGAGCGCCCAATCGCGAATTGCCTATGGAACTTGCCCTGATTCGGTTTGATCCAGAGAATCTTGAAGTTGAAAGGCTTTATGTGCTGGACAACGAGAAGCGAGGAATGGTCACAGACGGTTACTATCCTTGTCCTATATTGATGGATACCTATGATGGAACACTTTTAAACGTATTCGATTATCGAGGAATCTTGGGAAACGCTCCTGACATTATACGTCTACAATTCGATAGTTCAGAGTTTATCGACTAGCGACCTCGGGATCTGCATTCACGGCTGAACTTAAGATTGAGCTCTTGTGATCATGTCACCGCATTCGTTCCTTATAACGCTGTGTAGCGCCAGCTCATCCGCCCTACCGACCTCATAACCCAGGACCTGTACGCTAGCCCATATTTTGTTATTCTCGCTTCACCCGTTGAGGTGTCGTTGCTTCACTCCTCGGTTGAGGTGGACGTCCTTCCTCCAAGCCTCCCGACTTCGCAGTTGCCATAGTCTATTCCTTTCTTTTGATAATTGCAGTTCATGGCGGAGCGAAAGCGGAGATGGCGGAGCAACATGGGAGTTTCACGCAATTACAACGTGCCCATGCTGGGCACACACAAGGCATTGCTGGCAATGTGGACTGATCGCCGCCATTGCATGACTTAGAGGGTGTCTAGTAATTCTGATCATATGGTCTTCTGATGTAGGACGTGTCGCTGACCCGCCAATTGGGATGAATGTCGCCTCGGCGAGACGACCTACAATTTAATAATCATTAGAAAATGAAACCATATGAAAGATTAGTTGAGACTTATTAGACACTCTCTTAGGAGTTTACAGGTGAAAAACTACGATTTTGAGGATCCTCCACATACAGAGCCGAACATGTTCTTAACGGCTTTTCTGAACACGATGATCATTATGGCGACTGGGGGCGTAGGAGCGGTAATTTTGGCTCTGGTGGGAGGCGATCAGGTTCAGTTCAACAAAGAATCTGCTTACATCGTAGCTGGAGTATTCGTCTTTGTCTATTCAGACATTGCTTTGCGATACATCTTAGCCCAAAAATTCGGGAAAAAGAAGAGCGAGAAAATGGTACTTGGTGCTCTGGTGATCTCGACTATATTAATACTTGGAACTTTAGCGTTGAGGGTGAATCTAAAATAGAGTTATGCGTACTCAATTAGTTGTCTCAATTCAGACCACTGCGCCACCCTCTTGATTGGACTTAGCGTACTTAGGAGGGCGTCTTTATTATGAAATGTCGGCTTGAGGCAAAGGTCGTTCCAGGCTCGTCAAGAACAGAAATCGTTGGCTGGCTAGGCGATTGTCTAAAAATTAGAGTCGCTGCTCCGCCTGAAAAGGGAAAAGCCAATCAGGCTGTGATTGAGTTGCTATCCAAAAGGTTAAAGCTCAATCAAGAATCCATTGCCATAGTCCATGGATCACGTTCGCAACGGAAGGTTATCGAAATAAGTGGCATCACACCCCAACAGCTTGACCATGCTTTGCCCGCAAGGTCCACATCGTAAAGCGGGTCACCACCACGCAATGCGGACCAGCCCCGTTCTCCATCCTGAGCGAACGCGACGGATGACTTGCGAAAACTGCTCCTACAATTAGCTGATCGCAATATTGCAAAGTTTGTCGGACACTTCTTTAAAGAGCCTATTACTCCGATGAGAACAAAAACCTTGCTACTACTTTTCTTGAATGGATTTGCGATTGTTGCCGCTTTTGCGGCAACCGAAGAATCGAGCGGGACAGATCCAGAATTCGAGCGGCATAAGGGACTCGTATATTCGGGCGGACCCGAAGAACTCACACTTGACTTGTTTCTTCCCCACCATGCCCATCCTGCCCAACCGGTCCCCTGCGTGATTGTGATTCAAGGAGGAGGCTTTCGAGCCCAAAACGGACAACGTTTTCGACCCCATGCCGAAAATTTAGCCAAAAACGGATTTGCCGCTGCCCTCGTCGCCTATCGCGGCAGACCCAACCACAACTACCTGGATACGATTAGCGATATCAAGACGGCCGTTCGGTTTGTTCGAAAGATTAGTGAGGAATACGGCCTGTCGAGCGACCACATCGGAGCCATGGGAAGTTCCGCTGGCGCTACGCTCGCAGCTTTGCTGGCAGCAACGGGTGGAGTCGAGGAACTTGAGGGGGATGGCGAGCATTCAGAATTTTCGAGCCGGATACAAGCTGCCGTGGGGATTTCAGGAGTCTACGATTTCGTCGCTCGTTTTACATCCGAGGAGCAACGATCGCTTCAACCCAATTTGATTGAGAAAAAGAAAACCAATGGAGAGTGGATTGGGGCACCCTTCTCCCCAAAAAGCGAACACTGGCTTCGGGCATCGGCCATCAACCACATCGATTCGGAAGACCCACCCCTCCTGTTGCTTCACAGCAAGAACGATCAAACCGTTCCCTGGCTGCAATCCCTTGAGATGCACGAATCGATGACTCGATACGGCATTCATTCCGTTCTCGAAACAAGCGAGCAGGGAGGACACGCTGGTCCCGCAAATGCCAAGGAGCGATTAGTTGCCTTTTTTGAAAAGACGTTGAAATAACAAACCACCACAACGTATACCGGCAAACCAAAGCTGTGATGACTACGGCTCAACAACGCACATGGCCGCAGCTTCAACCGTGTACTTCCCTCACCTTTAGGAAAAACGAAAATGAATTCGATAACATACAAATCGGGCAACGACCTCGACATTGATGCGGTAATCACTCTTTACCGCCAATCCACATTAGGCGAGCGAAGACCGCTGGAAAACGTTTCTGTCATGGAAGCAATGATACGCAATGCCAATCTGATTATTACCGCCTGGGACGGCGACCAGCTCGTTGGGATTTCGAGGAGCTTGACGGATTTCGCCTATGTGGCGTACTTGGCAGATTTGGCCGTCCATAGCGACTACCAGAAAATGGGGATCGGGACCGAACTGATCTCGCAAACCCGCGCAGCGCTCGAGCCGACCTGTATGCTAACCCTGCTCGCCGCCCCCAAAGCCAACGACTACTATCCCAAAATCGGATTTGAACACAACCCACGGGCCTGGGTCATAGGTCCGGAGATTGATCCTAAATAGAACGTTTAGTTTCTCAATCTCGATGGGTATCTCAATCGAGCCATCGGGCTTCATTCCTATGAACTTATCCAAAATCGTCGCACTCGCAGAACAAATCGCTACGGAAGCCCACAAGGGACAGTACCGTCGGGGTGGCATTGTTCCCTACATTGAACATCCCAGAACGGTCGTCTCGAAAGTCGGTGAAGACGAAGATGCCCAAATCGTTGCGTGGTTGCACGACGTCCTCGAGGATTGTGAGGTCACTGAAAACGATCTGATCGAAAAGGGCATTCCAGAGAAACATGTAAGCGCTATACGTTTGCTGACAAAGACCAAGGGTGTCAGCTACGAATTATATCTCGAAAGAGTCGCTTCTTCAGACTTAGCCTCAAAAGTGAAAATCGCCGACATGATCTCAAATTTGGCGGATCACCCCACTCCGAGGCAGATTAAGAAGTACGCCAAGGGCTTAGAGAGACTGACTCGGAATTTTTAGGATCGATTCAACGTGGGAGATCCCGTTGGCCCGGAACGGGGCTGAGCTGCATAGGTTTTTTCCAATATGCGGCACAGCGCGAGCGATGGCCCTACGATGGAGAATTGGCTACGAATCAACCATGGCAGTATGGAAAAATACATTCATCCAATGTAGGAGTAATTTAACACCGTGATTTATTCCTATGCGATCGCGGCATAAAGCCGCTCCTTCGGAGATAGGATCTGCTCTCCTTGTCGCAGCTTTGATACAAACCACTCTGTACCTTCTTGCAGTCCGTGGTTTATAAACAAATTCCCGATCAATCCGCTATTGGTGGTTCACCGACCAATTCCTGATACGTCCCATCCCATTTCTTCTCGATAATCGCCTTGGCCACCACCGAGATCAGTCCTGCGTGCTTCTTATTAAAATACGTAAACAGTAGAGCTTCGTCGATTGGTTTCTCAATCATCCGAATACCGCTCTCTTTGTACTTATCACTCCCGTACAACAAAGTACCATCGATATTGTCCGACATAACGACATCGACTTCTCCCTTCGCTAACATCTCAAACGCTTCCGCTACCGTGTCGACCGGATAGGGTCGGGAAACGATTCCTTCAATATTGTCTTCAACGACCTTAGTCCCTTTCCGAAAGGCGACGCGGTAAGGAGCCAGCGACTCCCACCCTTCTAAGTCGATGTCCCCCTTTACAAATGCTAACTCGGGATGTGCCCATATCGCCGGCGGAACGCGAACCAGATTCTGATACTGTCTATCCACTCCTTCAATGCGCCACATCTCGCCATCGACTAGTCCTGCATTCGACAGCTCGAAGCATTTCTGCGATTGGTGCTTTTCCACCACGAGCCCGTATCCGACTGATTCAAACACCGCCGACAGAAACGCGACTTGTTTTTGCAAATAAGCATGATCCGGATCCGCGCCAGTGACCATGACCAGTTGTTTGGGCTCTGGAGAGGAGCATCCAACGCAAACCAACAAGGCAAAGAGCAGTGAGAAGAATTTCATGTTAATGGGCCTAAATAGCATTTTTGAAGCAACGACCGCTTATTGAAGATGTTACTGGTTCTGCGGTCGCCGCGAGAGACACCCCTACTAACTCAAAATAATCCATAATTCAATTACGATACGTCTTAGACAAATCATCTCGCAACGCCTTGAGCGCTTTGAAGCGTTCTGGCTCAACCGGCACGAGGTTTCGCTTTTCAAAGGGATCCTTGGCGATATTGAACAGAAACTCGCCCTCGTCGGGGGTTTGCAAATACTTCCAATCTCCTGACCGGACAGCGCTCCAGGGATTTCGTCCGAGCTCCGCATGGGCCCCTAGCTCCCAAAAAAGCGTGCGATCCCTCCAGTGCTCTGATTCGAACAATACAGGAGCCAGATCCCTGCCGTCCAATTTAGGATTTTTTGCCGGAACACCCGCCAATCCGCAAAAAGTCGGATAAAGATCAAGCGAACTGCAAACGGAATCGCTTACGCTTCCCGCCTCGATTTTGCCCGGCCAACGCATGATACAGGGAACCTTCAACCCGCCGTCAAAAAGCGAAGCCTTATTCCCCCGGTAGGGCAGATTGTTCCCCCCATAGACGGGGTCTCCTCCATGATCCGTCAGAAAAATCACCAGCGTATCCTCAGCTAGGCCATTCGCCTCGAGCGACATCATCACTTTTCCCACTCCGTCGTCCAGAGATACTGTCATGGCTGCAAACTCCCGACGCACTTTGTCCTCAATGCCTGAAACCCGTTTCAAGTCTTCGGCTTGGGGCTGCATGATGTTGATTGGCGTTTGCGTGCTGGGGCTCCAGCCTTTCCCAAAATGCGGTGCATTGTAGGCGAGGTAGAGAAAAAACGGCTCTTCTTCAGACTTACGCTTCTCAAGATAGGAAATTGCCTCATCGGTAATCAATTCCGTCGCATACCCGTTCTCGCTTACCAGAACTTCCTGATGGTACCAATCCGGAATGTTTCCGTAGGTCATCGTGAAGAAATCGATACATCCCCCTGTATGGCCAATGAAAGACTGGAATCCATGTCGCGTGGGCAGGAGATCCTTACCTCCATGACCTAAATGCCATTTTCCAATTAAAGTCGTATCGTAGCCAGAATCCCGAAGCTTCTCAGCGATCGTCGTTTCCCCAGACTGAATACCGGTTTCTTTGTGCTCATCCGCCATAAACATCAAGGCGCTCAACAATTGATCTTTAGAGCGGCTCGGGTTCTGACCAGTCAACAGCCCGAAGCGAGACGGCGTGCAAATGGACGAGGCCGAATACCACTGCTCAAACTTCAATCCCTCGCGTGCAAGGCGATCGATATTGGGTGTCGGAATTTCGCTTCCATAGCAACCCACATCATTGATGCCCTGATCGTCTGTAAAAATCAGAAGGATATTTGGCCTCTCATCTCCCGACAACGAGAACGCAAACAATAGGCAAACAATCAGGGCTCGAAGCAAACGCATGACCAGACTATCATCCCACATTCCTCCAATAATCAAGACAGGAGATTTGTATAGTTGGTGCTCTTGGACGCTCGAATCGTAGGGCCAGCGCTTGCGCTGTGCCGTATCTCGGGAGTAACCTACGCGGCACAGCGCAAGCGCTGGCCCTACAAGAAATGCGAATGGAAGTTACTGAGTAGCTGTTATTTTTCAATAGAACTCTATCGTAAGAGTCCCGAGGTTTATCAAGGTAGCAGGCGATCTCCGAGCGCCCAATCGGTGGGTCAGGACAATAGGCGCTCGGAGATCGCCCGCTACCAAACTAACCATCGAAGTCTCCAGCAAGTTTAGAAGCATCTAACCGAATCGGCAATAAAATGAAATTTATCTATGTACTCCGTGGAATCTGTAATTAAAAACACCCTTTTGACCCAAATTCACCTTTTATGAAAAATCGATACTTAGGAAATTCCGGATTAGCCGTCTCACGCGTATGCTTGGGCACCATGACTTTTGGCAAAACTGACTGGGGATGCGATCAGCAAGCTTCCCAGGAAATGGTAGATGCCTACATTGATGCCGGAGGCAATTTCATAGACACGGCGGACCTTTACGCGGAAACCGAGTCGGAAACCATCTTAGGGAAGACGTTGAAAGGCAAGAACCGCGACAATCTCGTGATTGCCTCCAAATGCTGGTTTCCCATGAACGACACCCCGAATGCTCGAGGCCTCTCCCGCAAGCATATCGTTGAAGCCTGCGAAGCGTCTCTCAAGCGCATGGATCTCGACTATATTGATCTCTACCAGATTCATGGCCCCGATCCCTATACCCCAATCGAGGAGACCATGAGCGCTCTCAACGACCTGGTAACGTCCGGAAAAGTAAGATACATCGGGTGTTCCAATCTCTATGCCTGGCAGCTGGTCAAAGCAAATGGTGTCGCACAGAAAAACGGATACGCTCCTTTCATTTCAGGACAATACCTTTACAATCTAATCCGACGCGACATTGAAACGGAAATCATTCCCGCATGCGTTGACCAGGGGATGGGCCTCCTGTGCTGGAGTCCCTTAGCGAGTGGGCTTTTGACCGGCAAATATCGAGGCGTCGATATCCCCGAGCCCGGTTCAAGGTTCAAGGAAATGGGGGAAATCCTAAATGACCGATTCATTTGGAACGAGGCTCTTGAACTGGTGGACATGGTCTGCGAAATCGCTGATCAGGTCAATAAGAGTCCCGTCACCGTAGCTTTATCCTGGATACTGAAGGACTACGCCATAACATCTGTATTGGCAGGCGCCCGCTCCGTTGAGCAACTCGCGCCTTCCCTCGAATCCGGCGAATGGGACCTGCCACAGGAACATTGCGATCGACTCACTGCCAAACTCCCCCGAGAGCACGGCTACCCGTGTGACTGGATGAAGCTCACCCTCTTGCCTAACTTCTCTAAAACCGAGCCCGAACCCAATCGAGCCCAGCGTTTTCCGCCTTTGGCCTAAGAAAGCGTTCCATAAATCGAATTTTTTGTAGGGGCGTCGCTTGCGGCGACCGCTCAAGACGCTAGAGCTCTAACGATCCGGTCGCCGCAAGCGACGCCCCTACAAAAGGAATCCATACAATCTGTCTTATTGGAAACTTTCTAAGATCCCCTCCACCCCTGCTACAGAATGGACATTTACAAAAGTTCTCTACTGAATCTTAGCGGATGACGAAGATCTACAACGTTTCAATGAAACAGGTAGCGGAACGGGCCGGCGTGTCGCGTATGACGGTATCACTGGCATTGCGCGGCCATTCCAAGATTTCCTCATCTACTACAGAACGGGTACTCAAGGCAGCTAAAGAACTGGGATACAATCCCAACCCCTATCTTTCCGTACTAGGAACTCACATTCGCTCGTCGAAGCAGAAAAAACTCCAGGCGCAGCTCGCCTACTTGTGCCACAGGCGAATTCGCAGTCCCTCTCGCCTGTCGCAGACAATCCCCGTCTTTGAAGAGGAATTTTTCCTTGGAGCCGATCAACGGGCGAAATCCCTTGGGTATGGGCTCGAGCGTATCCAGTTAAACAAACGTGACGTCGCGTCCGGTCACCTCAATCAGATGTTGATCAACCGCGGCATTATGGGGCTCATCGTCTGGCGCCACCCGATCAAGCCAATGGAGTGGAACATGGAGTGGGAACGGTTTGCCGTTTGCACGATGGGGGCGTCTCTTGACGCTTGGGATTTCCATACCGTCGAATGCGACCGACATCGCGGGATGACCGACCTCGTGAGAAACCTCCGACTTTTTGGATACAGCCGCCCCGGGCTCGTAATGCTGGAAGAGCAAGATCGTTCCCACAGCCACATTCAGCGAAGCGTTATCAGCAACTGGCAAATGCAGCTTCCCCACCAAGATCATGTCCCGCATTTAATTGAGCCAAAACTGGACAAAACAGACTTTCTAACGTGGCTGGACAGATACGACCCTGACGTTGTCATTAGCGGTTACGACTTCGCATTGGATTGGATTCTGGGAAGCGGTCGGTCTGTGCCAGAAGACATCGGGTTTGCCCGGCCTCAAATCACCGAGAAAAAGGATCTGAGCGGAATCAGATATGACCATTTAGCAATGGGACAAGCCGCGGTCGATGTGATTTCGGGACAGATTATCAATAACGAACGCGG
>JAUHWE010000715.1 GCA_030424825.1 Verrucomicrobiia bacterium | reverse complement strand
TGCTCGATCCGAGTTTCAATGTCACGAATAGAATCGAGGTAGTCGCTCAACTTGTGCCGATCGGAAACGCTCACCTGACGCGAAAGGCTGTTGGCGTCCTCCAGCACTTCGTCCAAAATACTTCGGTCCAGTTCCCGGTCACCCCCTCCGACAAGGAGATCAAAAATCCGGGAAGGATAGATCTCCTTCATTGCCGGCTTCGTATCGGCACTCCAGGAAATGCTGGATCCGTATATCATCGACAGCCCGTCCTCTAGCCTCAACTCGGTCGGCTCGATGCCCATGACAAGGCTAGGAATCGGTGTTTGGCGCCCGATCACCTTCGCCATCACTTGGTCCATGGTCTCGCCTACTCGAATCTCGCTCTGGTCTTTGCTTACCCATGCGCCGGAAAGCAGGTTGGTTGTGCGGCCCATGTGCGGACTGTCATGCTCTGCCGCCTGTTGATTGTAAAGACCGCTCAGGAAGGAGAAATCTTTTGTGTAGGGAGACATTGGGGACAGCCCTGGCCCAATCTCCATACCAGAATCGTTTTGCTTGGCCCACCAATGTTCCGGTTCCACCCCGTTGGAAAAAAACACGCATCCAAAGCGCACCGGTGGCTTTCCGGATACTGCTACATCCAACCCTGTAGAGGCTACATTGCCAAAAACGGGAATCGACTCTAGCCACGGCAACGCCAAGGAAAGGCTCGCGCCTCGCAAAAACGCGCGCCGGGACAGGTTTCGTCTGATCGAAGGGCTGGACATTCTATCTTTCGTTTTGAGTTTTAATCGAATTCAGGTTCATCGCAGTCCGTAAGGGCTGTGACCGCTGGTAGCGGAACTGCTTGCTAGTCACGATAAGGGTGATGAGGGTCGAGATTCGATTATCATCTTCCAGTGTATCAAGCATTTTGTCGATCAATAAACGGTCCGTCAAAATCTCACCGCGCCCGAGTGCATACCCAAGAAGTTTGCGGCAGAAATTGCGGTAGAAGGTCGCTTTCTCCCGCTTCAGATAATTCGTCAGACCATCGAAATCAGCGATCTCAGTTCCATCATCCAGGATTCCCGTGGTGTCGATTCTCCCACCGTCGCCATAGGTTGCTCTCCACTGGCCGATGGGGTTGAAGTGCTCCAATGCGAATCCCAACGGATCGATTTTCGTATGACAATTGACACAGGAGGAATCCGTACGGTGGGCCTCCAGTCGCTCCCTCACCGTCAAACCATCCGTCAAGACTTCCTCCGCAGGGATCGATCCCACATCGGCAGGTGGAGGGGGTGTCGGCGTTCCGAGTATGCGACGCAGAATCCAGTCTCCTCGCTTAACCGCGCTTGTCCGTTGAGGCGCCGACGTAACGGCCAGAACCGACCCCAAACGAAGTAATCCGCCGCGTTGATGCTTCTGCACACCTGCAATTTGCACGAGTCCCTCGGACTCGTTTTCTTTCTCAGGCCACGGGATCCCGTAGTGCTCGGCCAGTCGTTGATTCAAAAACGTGTAGTCTGCGAAGAGCAATTCGTCGATGGATCGATCCTTTGTCACGATGTATTCAAAAAATTGAACAGATTCTTCGTACAGTGATTTCTTGAGATCGCTGTCAAACGCCGGAAACGTTCCTGAGTCGATGCCAGAATAGTCATCGAAGCGGTAAAACCCTAGCCACTGACCAAAAAACTCGGTGGCCAGACGACGGGCTTTCGCATCTTTCAGCATGCGGCGGGTTTGCGAAGCCAATTGCGCCGGATCACTCAACTCGCCTTTGGCCGCCGCCCGCAACAACTCTGCATCCGGTTTGGAGGACCAGAGAAAGTAGCTGAGCCGACTGGCTATCTCAAAATCGGACAAGGCGATAAGCGGCGCCTTCTGGGATGGGCTTTCGATCCGGTATAGAAATTCTGGAGCCACTAACACTCGCGCCAGAAGGGCGCGAATGGCGTTTTCGTGATCAAGGTCCTTTTCACCTCTCAAATGGTGATAAAACGTCTCCAGCCGCTTCCGGTCTCTTGCCGTCAATGGCCTCCGCCAGGCCGCCCCGGCAAATTCCATGACTTCGTCGATATGACGTTCCTCCGTTTTGGCCAATTGGCTCTGCTGGTAAACAAAGTCGTCGTGTAAAATCTGAACGTATTCTTGTTCGGGATACGAAAGACTTCTAATCCAATCTTTATTAACGTCCGCAATCGATTTGCCCGGACCTTCCAGCTCATACTTTTTGAGCATAAACCGGTATATCGTATCGTGGTAATCAAAGGCGGTTAGCAAGTCCGTCCAAGCACGGTCAAGCTGCCGGGCGGTCTCATCGTCGAGAATGTTTTCCGCCAGAAATCGATCATCACGATGGTATTTGACCGCCGTGTGATAATAATTCCTCTCTGGCTTGTTGTAGGTATTGTCGAAGGGAGCAGGAATCCAGTCTCGGTCGGAGGGCGTCGCCTCCCGATGCGATACTTGGGCTAGATCGAGAGCAAAATCGAGAATGCCGGATTTCCACTCCTCCATTCGTGGACTCTCAGGATGGGAGAGCAATGCGGACGCCGCCCCCGTTGAAGAAATCGTTTCGCGCGCTCCGGCCCCATCGGTAACTTCACAGCGAACGAGGCAGTCATCCCCCGAGACGATGTCAACCACCGCATCAACTCTAAACCGCATGCTG
>JAUHWE010000714.1 GCA_030424825.1 Verrucomicrobiia bacterium | reverse complement strand
GATATTACCCATCTCATTCGAGCGGCAGCCACGCAGCCACAGCAGGTTACGGTGCTCGGGAATCCCGACCTGTACGAAAAAGCGACAGCCCTAATGGAAGATAGTCACGGGGCCCTCCCGGTGCCTTTTCGGATCGAGCAAGCCTGCAATGCGCTGCATGCCGTTTCCCAATTCGACGCTTCCGTGGCACAGTACTTGGAGGCTCAGGGAGGGGAAGTCCCGGACCTCGACGCCCTCGGTGGCTTTCCTAAGACGTTCAACCTTTCCTGCAAGCGATCGCATACGCTCTCAGGTGGTGAGACGACGCGTCAAAAAGCGGGACTTTACGGGACGTATGCCGATCATTTCGAGACAGTATCCGGTCCCCCGGTCGATTACCAAGCCGTCGTAGACAGTTCGTCTGCAGCCTACGCGATTGGGGAGTTTGAGAAAACGACCGCCCTGATAGTCCAACGGGGCGAGCTGATGTCAGCCGCAAGCGCGAATGATCTAGACACGGCAATTGGACGGGCAATCGAATCAGTCGAATGGGATTTAGCTCAGGCGACCCTCGCCGTAAATGGATCGATGGACGCGGAAGGACTCGCCCGGATAGATGCGAAGCGATTTTCTACCTTGATTGCTCCACACTTTACCGGGAAGTCGGCATTGGACGGTCTGCGGCTGCTCGAGTCTCGAGAAGGTCTTGGGTATGAAGCCCTCCAGGAATTGAGATCCGTAGTGGGGGGCGTGGTGGTTCAGGACCGTAATCGCTCCGCGGTGAATCCGTTTTCCTGGCGAATGCCGAGTGCGATTCAACCGCTGGTAACGGATTGGGAAAACATGCTTTTCGGGGTCAAAATCTCGAGGCACCTATCGTCATCAGCCTGTGTTGCCGTGAAAGACGAGTGCGTCATCGGGCGGGCTTCCGGACTCGCCCTACAGGGGCGCTTCGCCCTGCGGTTGAAAGAAATCGGAAAATCGCTGGCGGGCTCCATTTTCGTATTCGACGAGGGCATTGATCATCCAGAGATCCTGCCTGAGTGCAAAGGCCTTGGCGCGACGGTGGTCGTTCACCCGGGCGCGGATCCCACGTTGGAAGGGGATTTGGTGCAAAAAGCCAACGGGCTCGGTCTGGCATTAGTCGCGACCGGTGTTTCGTTCACGAAGTACTGATTGGGGCCGTTCGGTGAATTCAGGGAACCGCGAATCATCGAATTCCTAAATTGCCAAACCGGGTTGGGTCGTTTTGGATTCGGGCATGTTCGATCCTATCGAAAAACTAAAAGAGCACTTGCGGTGCGCCAGTGTGTCAACCGATTCACATTTCAAAGAAGGAATGGCGGCTTCCCAGAAATTCTTGACCGGTCTCTTTTCTGAGATGGGACTGAGTGTTGAAGTCGTGGATACGGACCTGCATCCCATTGTGTTGGCCAAAAGAGAGGGCGATCCCCAATGGCCGCATATCCTAGTTTATGGACACTACGATGTGCAGCCTGCGGATCCAGTCGATCTGTGGAAATCGGAACCGTTTGAACCGGTAGAGCGGGACGGGAGAATCTACGCCCGCGGCGCGGCGGACAACAAAGGTCCACAAATGGCTCATATCGCGGCGGTAGCGGAACTGCTGGAGGAGAATCCGGATTTGCCACTTCGAATTACTTTCATGATTGAGGGAGAGGAGGAAATTGGGAGTCCCAGCCTGTCTCCGTTTCTTGAATCCCGAAAGGAAGAACTGTCCGAAGCGGATCTGGTGCTTTTGTCGGATACCTTGAGCCCGAGTGTGGATCAACTCGTGGTAACGGTTGGCTTACGAGGAATTGTGGTCATGGATGTCGAATTCACAGGTCCCAACAGTGACTTGCATTCGGGCTTGCATGGAGGAGCCGTGTACAACCCGGTCCAGGCGCTCTGCGAAGTGTGTGCGTCGTTGCACGATAGCGACAATCGGGTCACTGTTCCCGGCTTTTACGACGGAGTTACGGAAGTAGAGGAGTGGGAACGCGAAGAGCTGGTCAAGTTGGGCAGCGATGAGGACGCCTATAAACAATTCGTTGGGGTAGGGGCCTTGCATTCAATGTCTGGGTACACTGCTCAGGAATCAGTGCGCTATCTGCCGACCTTGGAATTTAATGGTATCGGTGGTGGTTACCAGGGTGAAGGTAGCAAAACCATTGTCCCTTCCAAAGCGATGACCAAGATTTCTTGTCGCCTTGTCGGTAATCAGGATCCGATAAAGGTGGGGGAATTGGTGAAGCAAGCCATTCTCGAACGGACTCCGGAAGGCATTGTTGCCAAGGTCAAAATGGGTCATCAGGGAGCTCCCTACCTCGTTGTGCCTCCGGGAAAGCCCAATTCCCCGGAGAACTCTCCCGCACTCCTCTCAAAAGCGTTCGAGGCTACAAGTAGAGCGATATCCGAGGAGTTTCCGAAACCAGCTCTTTTCCTAAGGGAAGGCGGGAGCATTCCCATTATCGCGGATATCAAAAAAACGCTGGGACTCGATAGCGTGATGATTGGCCTATTCCTCCCGGAAGACAATTTGCATGCTCCGAACGAGAGTATGAATATAGATGTCCTTAAAAAAGGAATACGCGTTTCGAAATCAATACTGAAGTCGCTGGCGGAGTAGGGAGATAGCCAGTGGCGAGATTCAGGTCTTGGGTTGTCTGGGCTTGATGGGGGCCTGCCA
>JAUHWE010000051.1 GCA_030424825.1 Verrucomicrobiia bacterium | reverse complement strand
TTATCGAAAATCATAGAGCCGCTCATGGTCTCCCAGTTGCAGTCGGCCTTGATTTCAAATGTGCGGTTGAACAGTTTACCGACGGTGGAAGTTTTGCGGTTTTGGGAAGAGTGTAAATGAGTAATCGGAATATTCGAATACGACGGCTCTATGACAGATGCTACATCAATCGAACGGATAGATTCTATTAATCCCGGACGGCAACGAAACCCAACAAGTTCGTCGCTTAGGAGAGTCGTTCGGTCGGGGCGGGAAGAAGCGTAATCTTCAAAATATTCCTGTTGGACTTGATTCAATTCATCAATATAATTCTTCCCATGGATGATGGGGTCCCAGAGGGTGATTGCGGATAGCTTTCTCTCTTGGTCAGCAAAGGCCATGAGGGAAAGAGCGGCGGATAACCGGATTCCGATGATACTGATTTTGCTTCCACTGAGGTCCTCTAGCTCTCGCCAGGCGTTCTTTAAATCGTCCAACCAGTGCTCTAGTGTAACTTCGTCGTCTCGGAGCGCAGAGTCACCGGTTCCTCGGAAGTCAAATCGGAGGACATCGTATCCTAGTTCACTTAAGTGGATAGCAGTATCTTTTATGATTTGATGAGTCCGGTAAAAATCAATAAACAATGGCGGGGAAATAAGCACGGCACCCGATGAGTGACCCTTTTTTGACGGGTGATACATGCCGAAAACGGCATTGTTGCCTCCAAAATTTAAAGGTTCCATTATTCGCCTTTCCCAAATATCCTAGAGAAGATACCTAGCTTTTTAGAGGGGGGGCTCACGGTTGTTACAGAATCTTGATTTTCGACAATTTGAGCTGCTATTTCGAACAGTGGTTCAAGAATCACAGTACGAGCATTGAGCCGAAAATTAAGTGTTTTATTTACTTGCTCTATCATCCTTAATGCGAGCAATGAGTGTCCGCCAATATCAAAAAAGTTATCTGTGCGACTAACCGATTCAAGGTTTAGTATATCTTTCCAAATCTGACATAATGCTTGTTCGGTTTCGTTGATTGGTGGTTCGTATTCCTCAATAGTGTGGGACTGTGTATTGGGTTTGGGAAGGGCTTTTCTATCGACCTTCCCATTGGGAGTGAGCGGTAGTTCATTCAGCTCAACAAAATGCTGCGGGACCATATAGTCTGGTAGCTTTTTCTTGATAGTCTTACGAAGATTCGGAGGTGAGAATACAGCGTCATTGTGGATGACAATGTACGCGACGATTTCTTGAAGTGAATCATCTCTTTTTTGTGCAGTTACTACGCAATCTTCGATATCATTGTGAGAACGCAGAACGCTTTCGATCTCACCGAGCTCGATACGAAATCCCCTTATCTTAACTTGATGGTCAATTCTACCTAGATACTCAAGGAACCCGTTGATCTTCCATCGGACAATGTCCCCCGTCTTATATAAGCGGGTATCGGCTTCTTCGGGAATGGGGTTCGGCACGAACCGCTCGCTCGTGAGTTCGGGTCGATTCAGGTATCCTCTGGCGAGGCCTTCGCCACAAAGGTAGAGCTCGCCGGGCAGTCCTGGCGGCACGGGGTTCATCCTCGCGTCGAGAACGTAGGCCCGGGTATTGTCTATCGGTCGGCCTATGGTGGCAGGAGCGTTCGGCAGGCGCAGGGCCCAAGTCGAGTAGGTGGTGTCTTCCGATGGGCCATACAGATCGTAAACCTTTTCTATAGTCCCGATAGCGTAAATTGAGTCCACGAGTTCCGGGGAGAGGGCCTCGCCCGCCAGATTGACGACGCGCACCCCTTGGGGTATGGAGCTTGTGGATACGAGCTCGGCCATGGCGGAAGGGACAGTGTTGATCAAAGTGACCTCGTCGCGAGCATGCATACTGGGCAGTTCAAGGGCGTTTTCGGCGACGAAGACCTTCCCGCCAGCGGACAAGGTAACGAAAAGTTCGAATGCGGAAAGGTCGAAACAGATGGAGGTCGAGAAGAGGACGCCCTCGAGTTCGGGCCGGTCGAAGGTCCTCAGGGCCCAGTCGATCAGGGCCGCGACATTACGGTGTTCGATGGCGACGCCCTTGGGTTTCCCTGTCGATCCAGAAGTGTAGATCACGTAGGATAGGTCGGAGGCACTGGCGGGCGAGAGTGGGCCTGGGCCTGCACTTTTGAGGCTATCGATGCAAATCGTCTTCGCCTGAGTTTCCGGCAGGCGCTCCTTCAGTGAATCCCGTGTCAGTATGCAGGGCATCTGGGCGTCTTCGATCATGAAGGCGATTCGGCCCTCGGGGTATTCCGGATCGAGCGGGACGTAGGCCGCCCCGGATTTGAGGACGCCGAGAATGGCGGCGACGGTTTCTATGGACCGGTCCATGTAGATGCCTACCAGTGATCCCGTCCCGATCTTCTCCCGTGTCAGTTCCTGCGCGACAGTGTCGGAGGTCAGCATCAATTCGCGGTAGCTAACGGAGGAGCTGCCGTGCACGACGGCTACGGCGTCTGGAGTGGCGCTGGCGGCCCGATTGATCTTATCGACTATGGTCTCGTCCCGATTGCGGTCGATTTTCGTGTCGTTGAAGCCGACGAGGACCTTCTGCCGTTCCCGAGGGGATAGCATCTCCAGCTCGGATACGGGGAGGGAGGGATTTTCGAGGATTGATGAAAGCAGAGTGTTGTAGTGGACAACCATCCGTTCCACGGTATCTCGGTCGAAGAGATCGCTCGCGTATTCCCACATCCCTTCGGCGCCTCCGTCGGCGGTCTCCCAAAGGGTTACGCAGAAATCGAATTTGGCACTGCCATTGTCCAGCAGGAGCATCTCGCATTCCAGTCCGGAAAGCTCCAAGTTGATTGGCCCTCCTTGGTAGGTGAAAAGTGACTGGAACAGCGGGTTGTAGCTCAAGTCGCGTTTGGGGCGGAGCTCTTCGACGAGAAAGTCGAGCGGCACTTCGCCATTCCCTTGCGCTTCAAAGGAGGAAGTGCGGACCTGTCCCAGAAATGTGCTGAATGAAAGATCTGAATCGATTTGATTTCTGAATACAAGTGTATTGACGAAGAACCCGGCTAGCGACTCCAGCTCCGTTCGATTGCGATTGGCGCTTGGGGTCCCGACGCAAATATCATCCTGCTGGGTGTAGCGGTGAAGGAGTATGTTGAACGCCGCGAGGTGGAAGATAAAGGGAGACGCTTTGTGTTTGGCGCAGATAGATTGGATCCGATCCCTTACAGATTTTTCGATACGTACGGGCACCCAGCTCCCTTGATGAGATTGTTGTTGGGGCCTAGGTCGGTCGGAGGGCACATTGAGAACAGGAAGCTCTCCTGATAGCTTTTCTTTCCAATAGTCTATTTGGGATTTAAGGGTCTCTCCGTTTAGCGCTTCTTGCTCCCATGCCGCAAAATCGGCGAATTGTAGTTCGAGATCGTCAAGGGGTTGGTCGAGCTTGTCTGAATACGTATTGTAGTAGTGGGCCAACTCCCTAACCACGATTTCGATCGAGGTGGCATCGCTGATGGAGTGATGGATATTGAGAAGGAAGATAGATTCGTCGGTTCCGGTGCGAATGAGGGAGGCTCGGACTAGGGGGCCTTCCGATAGATCGAAGCAGTACGCCGCTTCCTGATTGGCGATGTGATTGCCCTTCGATTCACGTGACGCTTCCGGTTCGCCGAGGAGATCCGTGATTGAAATAGGGATACGTAAGGATTCCCTTATGAGTTGCGATGGCTCGCCATCGACGAGATCGATTGTGGTACGAAGGGATTCGTGCCGGGCGACGACCGCGTTCAATGCTTTTTCGAGAATGGCGGCGTCCAGTGCGCCTTTGATTTTAAAGGCTGAGAGAATGTTGTATACGGGACTAGGGCCATCGAGTTGCCCGATAGACCACAATCGCTTTTGGGAGAATGAAGCGGGAACGACAAAGATATCTCCATCTTCTGGATCTTCCGCCAACGTTGGCTCTAGGTTTGAATTAGGGGGTGAGTCATTCATGAAATCTGATACTGGGACGCGTGGAGAACGCAGGAAGGTCTAGCGGGTGAGAGGGGTTCGTTTCACTCTAAACTTTTGTCGAGACAGCGCCTTTAGTTCAGGCATGGCGGCATCTGATTTAGTTTCGTTTCTAAATTCGTCAATCTTAGTGGCGAGTTGGGAAATCGTGGGGGCGTTGAACATCGTGTTGAGCGGCAGGTTGACGGACAATTCCTTGCGGATGCGGGCTGCGGCTCGAGTGAGCAATAGCGAGTGGCCTCCGAGTTCGAAGAAATCGTCTTCCACCCCGACTTCTTTGACCCCGAGGACAACTTGCCAGATATCCGCGATCTTTTGCTCTGTTTCATTGCGAGGGGCGAGGTAGTCGGTCAGGACATCTGGCCGGGAGGCGCCTTCAACTCCGCTCGTCTCTGCTTGGGAATCCTTCTGGCTCTCCGCATCGAGTTGCTGTTTCCAGCGCTTGGAATCTACGGACGAAATGATCCATTGGGAGCTTCCCCAGTCGCTCATGACTCGGTCGAAAGCTTCTAAGCCCTCGTGGGGCAGGATGGCTTCATTGAGGATTGCTTCCAGGGGGTCCGCTTCGGTGTGAGCCGAATGGTCTCCGCTTTGAGAAGACGGGGCTGAAAAGGATCCGAGGGCAACTTTCTTCATCGTGAATCCCTTCACTTCTAGGAAACGATATCCGGTCGGATCTGCCAGATTGATATCGAAGGAGGCGGTTTCGCCGTCGTTTGTAGTGCACTGAACGTGACTGGTGAACGCGGCGGGCATCGCTTTGTGGAAGATCAAGGTGCTGTATCCGATTGGAACGTAGAAATCTGTTTCTGGAGAGAAGCCATCGATCGTGCGCTGAGCGCCTCCGGTGGCCATATCCAGGAGGGCCGGGTGAATCTGGTAGCCATCCAGATCGCTTGAAAAACGCTCGTCGAGCGCGATTTCGAGAATCGATTCACCTTTGCCGTAGTGAACAGACTGGATACACCCCCAGCGTGGGCCGAAATCCATGAAATCCTGGTCGAGGAACGTGCCTCTGGTCGAGCCCACTTCCGGGCATCGGCTGCGAATCGAGTCGAGATCGAGCGGGGAGCCCGCTTCACCAGAGAAGACGCGGGCCGTGGCCGTGACGTGGGGAAGGTCCTCCTCCTCGCCAGAATAGAGAGAAAGGAGGTAGGCGTCGCCGTCTGTCTCCACGCTAATTTTCATGAGCTTTTGCTCCAATCGATGAACCTGAAACGGGGAGAAAAACTGGACGTCTTCCAGGATGAGTGCAGCCGGACTCGTTCGGGATTGGAGCGGTAGGGCAATGGTTGCCGCCGCTCGGAGCAGTTCGATGAAACCGGTGCCCGGAATGAGGGCCTCCCCCCCCTTGACGACATGCTCGGAAAGGAGCCAATGCTGGGCCACGCTGAAGGTGGTCTCGAATAGGAGTCCGCCCGAAGAGGTTTCTGTGACTGAGTCCAAGGCAGGGTGAGGAGTGGTTCCCTTCATGCCTCGTCCGCCGCTTTGAAGACTTTCCCGGTGGGATCTTTCCGCCATTCCGATTCCGCGCCAAGCATTCCAATTGATGGCGAGGGATTTTCCTTTGGCTCGGGTCGAGCGTTCTGCGACGAAGGCGTCAAGGAAAGCGTTGGCACCGGCATAATCGATTTGTCCCGGCAGTCCCAGAAAGGAAGCGACGGAAGAAAAGACCACGAAGAAATCCAGTTCTGTATCTGAAAACGCGGCATCCAAAGCGAGTGTGCCGGCGAGTTTCGGGGCCAGCACTGAGGAAGCCGATTCTTCAGTCTTGATGGCTAGCAGCTGATCGTCCATGGCCCCCGCCGCGTGAATGATGCCATGAATTGGACCTAGTGAAGTGCGAATTTGAGAGAGGGCAGATTGAGATGTGACGGGACAGCTGAGGTCCGCGATCGCGATTTCGACCTTAGCTCCTTGCGCCTCGATCTCTAGAATCGATTTCATACGCTGATAATCCCGGTCATCGGGACTGTGAGACTCTACGTATTGGCTCCATTCGTTCCGTGGAGGCAAGCCGCTGCGTCCCAGCAGAATAAGAGTACCGGCCCCTTTACGGGACAAAAAGCGGGCCATTTCCAGACCAATGCCTCCCAGTCCACCCGTGATGAGAAACGAGCCGCCGCGGCGGGTCCAAGGGCAGTCTGGCGATGCTTTGCCTACGTGCGAGGCCTCAATCTGACGCGTCCAGCGTCGCCCTTTGCGAAAAGCGACGATCGGTTCGAAAATATTTGCCTGAAGCTCTTGGGCGATCTGTCCGTGAATTCGCCGAGGATCTTCATCCATGGCGACATCAATGGATTGAGTCTCGATGAATGGAAACTCTCGTGGAAGTACTGTCACCGGCCCGAGTAGGGTTGCCCCTTCCGGATTCGCGGCTTCCCCTGCGATCGAATGGATGGACGCGGATAGGACGCTTAACCGCACGGGCTTGTCGCAACTTCCGAGGGCCTTCCCCAAACGAAATAAACCCCAGAAGCTATTCTCTTGGCTTATTTTTAGATTCTGTAACCGATCTAGGGATACATTTCCGTTTGATGACGGGATGGCTGCGTTCTCATCTAGACTCCAAAGGTAGACGATTCGTTGGGGGAAGGCTTCCTTTTGTTTGAGCGCTTCGAGAAGCTTTTCGAAATCCGATTCGCTCGCTGCCGTAATTTCGTATTCGTTTTCCGATACCTCTTTATACTGAGAGCCTCGTTTGACAAGAATGGTCCGGGGAATATCTCTCATTCCAGCGACAATGGAATCCCAGGTGCTCGCTTGATCGGCAAACACGAGCCAGTGATCTTCGATGGTTTCCGACGGTTTGGGGGCACCTTGTTGGGACCAATTGAATACGCCGAACCAATCGTCTATCAAGGGCCGCTTTTTCAGCGGCTTGCTGACGTCGCTTTTAGGCGAGCTAACGTCTCCCGGCTTAATCCAGTAGGATTGACGTTCGAAGGGATAGGTTGGTAATGGCACTCGCTTGCGCGGCTCGTCACCCCAGAATCGGCTCCAATCGATTGGAGCGCCCGTGGCCCAAATCCGCCCCAGCGTCCGCAAGGCGAATTCGACATCGGACTGCGCTTCTTTGGGATGCCTCATGGAGTTGAAGGCATCGGCTGATTTTTCCGCTCCCGCTTTCGCCAAGCTGGCGAGCGTCCGTCCTGGACCGATCTCCACCAGCACGCGTGAATCGTCCTTCAGGACCGTCGCCACATTGTCGGCGAAACGAACGGTATTGCGCAAATGTTGTACCCAATATTCTGGGTCGGTTGCTTCGCTATCCTGTATCCAATTGCCGGTGAGATTGGATACGAAGGGAATACGGGGTTTGGCAAACGATATCGTTTGGCAAAATTCCCTAAACGCGCCCAGGATGGGTTCTAGCATCGACGAATGCGCGGCGACGTCGATATGAACCCGAACGCAATCCACTTCGTCTGCTTCCAGGCTGGCTTGAAATTGTTCGATGGCCTCTACCGGTCCTGATGCCACGCACAAGTCCGGGGCGTTGATAGCGGCGAAATCCAAGGATTCTGGCATTTTCTGGCGCGCTTCTGAGGCCGGGAGGGTAATGCTGAGCATGCCGCCGCGCTCGATGGTTTCGAAAAGTTCTCCGCGCTTGTGGACTAGCCGGATTGCGTCGCCCAAGCTCATGACCCCCGCGAGGCAGGCGGCCGTATATTCTCCCATGGAATGGCCAATGAAGGCGGTGGGCGTTGCGCCCCAAGCTTCGAGAAGTTGAGCGAGGGCGTACTCGGTCGCGAGGAGGGCCGGCAGCGCTAGGGAGGGCCGTTCCAGTTCTTGGGTGGCTTCTCGGGTGTTGGCGAAAACGAGTTCCTTGATTCGTTTCTCCAAATCAGGTTCGAGGGAGCTGAGGGCTTCGTCAAACGCTGATTGGTAAACAGGTTCCTCCTGGTAGAGATCGCGCCCCATACCCGAGTATTGAGCCCCGCCGCCAGGAAACATAAATACAAGCGATGGTTCGCGGCCCTCGCTTTTGCCATCCGCAATTCGCTGGGTATCGCTTTTCCTCAAGAGTGATATCGCCTCTTCTCGGTTTTGACAGGCGATTGCTCTGCGAAAGGGAAGGGCTCGCCGACCTTGTTGCAGGGTGTAGGCGGCATCGGTTAGCGACGTTTCGCCCTCTTTCTCGAGGAACGCGGCCAAATTCTCGCTCGCTTGATTGAGGGCGGAAGGAGATTTAGCCGAAAGTAGAAGAATTGCTCGGGATCGGTCTTCTGCCTCTATCAGGTCGGGAGCCGGGGCTTCCTCCACGATAATGTGGGCATTGGTTCCACCCGCCCCCAAGGCGGTGATGCCGGCTCGCCGTTTCCCGGTGTTCGGCTCCCAGTTTCGGAGTGTGTCATTGATGAAAAACGGGCTGTCTTCGATTTCCAACTTCTCGTTGGGCGATTCGAAGTTGATGCTGGGCGGAATCGTTTTGTGCTTCAGGGAAAGGACGACCTTGATCATCGACGCGACAGCCGCTGCCTCGCCGAGGTGACCGATGTTCGCTTTCACCGAGCCAATTCCGCAAAACCCTTTCTTCTGGGTTTGCTCTTGAAATACTTGCAGGAGGGCTTCGAATTCGATCGGGTCGCCGACCTGAGTTCCGGTTCCGTGGGTTTCGACATACGAAATACTTTCCACGTCGATTTCCCCAAGGGTTAGAGCTTCCGCGATTGCTCCTGCCTGACCTTCCACTCCCGGGGCTAGGTAGCCCACCTTTTGAGCCCCGTCGTTGTTGATCGCTGAGCTGCGAATTATGGCATGGATCGTATCTCCATCGGCTAGGGCGTCTTCATAGCGTCTGAGGACGATTGCTCCAGCGCCGCTTCCGAATACGGTGCCTGCTGAATTCGCGTCAAAGGGACGGCAATGTCCATCCGGTGACATGATCTCGCCATCGCGATAGAGGTAGCCTCTTCCTTGGGGCAAAAGAATTGTCGAAGCCCCCGCTATGGCGAAGTCGCATTCCCCGCCGAGGAGACTTTGTATTCCCATGTGGATGGCCACCAGCCCCGACGAGCAAGCCGTCTGGACATTGATGCTAGGGCCGCGGAGGTCGAGTTCGTAGGAAAGGCGAGTTGCGAGGAAATTCATGTCGTTCCCCGTGTGGCGGACGAGAAACTCTCCCATTTCGTCGATGAGGTTTGGATTTGTCTGCAGATTTTGCATCCAATATTGGCTCGCTCCGGTCGCGGCAAAGACTCCGACCGGGCCTTCTGAATCGATTCCGGTGTGTCCACTATGCTCCAGCGCTTCGTAGCCAACCTCTAGAAATAGTCGGTGGGCGGGATCGGTCACTGAGGCGTCCTTGGGCGTCCATCCCCAGAAGCCCGCGTCGAATTGGTCGAAGTCATCAAGCTTGGGCTGAGCCCGTACGTAGTTGGGATCCGCAATGATCTCCGGGCTTTCCCCTGCCGCGAGGAGTTCTTCCTCGCTGAAGAAATGAACACTTTCAACGCCCTTTCGAAGATTGTCCCAATATTCAGCTAGGTTCTTTGCCCCCGGCAGGCGGCAAGACATCCCTACAATGGCAATCGCCGAGCTGTCGATGTTGTCTTCTGAGTCGTCCATTTAAAATGCAAGTAGGCGGCGTCTTTCCGTCCGCAGCTAATATTTAATTAATCGGCTACCTATCAGCAACTATAAGCCCTCGTGTCAGGAACTTTTACGCCGGGCGAGTCGATTGCGGCGGTTACCCAGGGCCTCCCTACGTTGTGCGCCGCGTTTGGCCGCTTTGTTGACGCTTTCCGATTCGTTGTTTTCTCCGCTCAGATGGGCGGCGAGAGACGCGATGGTCGGGTAGCGAAACATTCGTACGAGCGAGACATTCTGATTCAGTTTTTGCTTCAAGCGATTATTCGCTTGCACCATCAAGAGCGAGTTCGCCCCGAGGTTGAAGAAGTTGTCGTTGGCGCTCACTTTCTCGATATTGAGCATGTCTTGCCAGACCGAGGCGATCGCTTTTTCGATCTCGCTCGCGGGGGCCTGGTAGTCGACTTCGGATTCCCGTTGCCGCTTTTCGGGCTTAGGCAAGGCCCGGCGGTCGATTTTCCCGTTTGGCGTCAATGGCATTTTCTCCAGTATCATGAAAGAGCTTGGCACCATGAAATCGGGAAGCTTGCTTCTGAGGCGTTCTTTGACGCGCCCCACGAGTTCAAAATCTACGGATTGGCGTTTAGGCTCAAAAACGCAACGGCTGGGCGCTGGGGAAGATGGTGTGTCGATATCCAGCGGGTTCGCTTCTGTGGTGTTTACGATCAAGGCGTCGTAGCAGGCCGCATCTCCCGATCGTGCCCAGGATAGGCGGATGTTGCCTGGTATTTCAAGTTGGTAAAGTGCTTCCGGATCGATCCCGATCGATGGATCAATCGAATCGAGGGTTTGGCGTAGGTCTCCGGCGGTGGCTATTCCGTTCGGGTTGGCGAGAAGTTCCTCTGCCTTCGCATAGGTCCAGACGCGAGGATTAGGGATGTCGGTAAGTAAGACTGGACCGCTTGCTTCGGTGGCTAGGCGAGTGATGGTTTCTATAGAGGTGGTTTCTGGATCGAATTGCTGGACTGCAGGTTGGATCCGCTCAGGTGTTCCGCCGCCAATCGTCAAGAGGGCATCGTAGCGGAAGCGAGTCATTTCATTCAGAAGCTGACCTCGCTTCAGTTCGATTTGAGAGTGGCGAATACGAGGAATCGCCTTTTTGGCTGCTTCGAAGTAGCCAGGATGAATCAGCAATTCAGCTTCATTATCGCTTTTCTCTTCCGCGTGGATCTTTAAGTCCGCGATCGGCAATGAGGTGGGGGCATTTTCAATGACAATCGAACTGTGAAAGGTAGTTCGATGGATAAAGCTGCGAGCGTCGCCAAGGAAGATGTGTCCCTTCTCGCCAATCGCATTGGCGGCGAGCTCCAAAACCTTGGTCAGGTAAGCTTCGTTGGGAAAATACTGGGAAACTGAATTGATGATTACCAGATCGAAAGGAGGGAGATTCTTTAGGTCCAACTGGTCCGCCGCGCTTTGTATCAGTTCGACATTTGTCAAGCCAAGCTGGGGCAACTGCTCGCTGATCATGGAAAGGGCGGAATCCGAAAAATCAACGCCCGTGTAGCTCTCGCAATGTTTGGCTACTCGATAAAGCACCATGCCTGTTCCACAGCCGATCTCCAGAACCCGTTTTGGTTGGAGGGCCAGTATTCGTTGCTCGGTGGAATCGAGCCATTCTTTCATATCCTCATGGGAGAGATGTTCACCGGTATAGCTGTTGAGCCAACCCGTGTAGTTGAAAGTTGGATCGTCGTTGTCAATTTGATCTGTTTCCCCCTCAGCGTTGACTACTCCAGATTTGTAGGTTTCGTCCCAAATTGTTTTCCAATGTTCGGGCGATTCGTCAGTGTTCGAATTAGCCGTCGAATCTGGTGTGCCCGGGACTATATAAGCAGAAAGTGTTTGGGCTTCCTCTTCGCTTTGAGGCGCCACCACAACGCAATCCTTTACGCCGCTTACTTTGGAAATCTCGGATTCGATCTCTCCGAGCTCGATTCGATAGCCTCTTAGTTTAACCTGATGGTCGAGACGACCCAGAAACTCGATCTCTCCATCCTCGCGATAGCGACAGAGGTCTCCGGTCCGGTAGATCCGGTCATTGGAAGGGTCGCGGAACGGATTGGGCAGAAACCGTTCTGCTGTAAGTTCCGATTGTCCGAGGTAACCACGAGCAACGCCTTCTCCGCCAATAAACAATTCGCCGGCAATGCCGGCTGCGGTCGGCTGCATGGCCTTGTCGAGTATATAAATTTGAGTATTGGCGATTGGCCTGCCAATCGTCAATGCCGTAGAATCAACTGGAACCGGGCAGGAAGTAGACCAGATGGTGGTTTCTGTCGGACCGTAGACATTGATCAGATCTCCTTTCAATTTTGATTTCAAGGTGGCGGCCAGATCCGAAGGCAAGGCTTCTCCGCCAAGAAGGCATTTGTCGGTAGTGGAAAGGGCCTCGAATGTTTCAGGATCGGATGACAGTATCCGGGCCATGGAGGGCGTACATTGAAAGTGCGTCACCTTGTGTCGCTGAATTTGGGCGGCGACGGAAAAATTTGATCCATCCGTGTCTTCGCTTGGGTTGGCGATTTCTCTCAGACGATTGAGGTGTTCCAGGCTCCCTAGGACCAGATCGTCCTCAACGCCGAAATCCACTAGGCAGGCGATCTCGTCAACCGTGATTTCTTTCAGTTGATCGATAAGTGGAAGAACACTTTCCGGTGTGCCGAAAACACCTGCGGTTTCGAAGTACCGTTCAAACGCGTGCTCCATGAGCGCGTCCATATCTTCATCGGTGAAACTGTCGGCGTCGAAGGTCGGATCTTGCGACGCGGCCTTAGAGGGTTGCGAGAACGCGGGGAAAGCCCATGGGGCGATCTTCACGAGGTCGAAGGAAGTTTTCAGATAATGGCAGAAGGGGCCCTTCACGATGCGCTTCACTTCTTCGGGGTTTGTGCCGAGAAAGGTATGTACCATGACGGATACATTGCCTTCTCCTTCGTGGCCGCTTTGCTCCCACGCCTCTCGATAGGCGGCGAGATTTTTTCCCAAAACGTCAACGCTCTGCCCGAGAAGATTTGTAAGAATGTTGAATCCTTTCTCGCCGGCCATGCGGAAGGTTTCGATGTTGCCCGCTGTTGTGATCCATATGGGCGGGCGTTTTTGTATTGGTGGAGGAAATACGCTTGCCTTGAACTCGTTGCCCTCCCCGTTTTTCATGGCGACCGATTCGCCTGCCCAAAGTTTAAGGATAGTGTCTATGCCCTCGAACATGACGCGCTTTCGATCTGGATAGTTTTCCGGAGCCAAAACGAAATCGTTGGCATGCCAGCCCGATGCAAAAGAGAATCCGACACGACCGTTTGACAGATTATCGACTACGGACCATTCTTCCGCGACCCGCACGGGGTTGTGTAGTGGCAGAACAATACTGCCTGCTCGTATATCGATGTTTGCTGTAAGTGCAGCGATAGCGGCACTAGTCACTGATGGGTTAGGATACAATCCACCGAAAAGATGGAAGTGACGTTCGGGGGTCCAAACCGTAGAAAAGTGGTGAGTATCGGCAAACTTAGCGCCTTCTTTGAGGAGGCGGTAGCGGTCCTTTTGTCCGGAAGGCCCCGCGTCGCTAGAAAAGTAGAAGAGTCCAACGTTGAGAGGACGAGGGTTGCGTGAAACAGATTCCTCGCTACCACCAAGCGTGCGAGCTTCCTCTTCTTGGATGATCACTTTAAATCCCCGTGCCAGGGTCCAAAAGATTTCAAGAACGGAAATATCGAAAGATATACTCGTTACGGCTAGCCAGACCCCAGGGTCTCCATTGAAATCGAGCGTGTCGTCCATTCCTGCGAAGAAATTGACGACATTCCGGTGTTCGAGCATCACTCCCTTCGGCTTGCCGGTCGATCCGGAAGTGTAGATCACGTAAGCGAGATGGCTCGGGGAGACGTCGCTCTGTGGGTTTTCGCAATCCCTTTGGCCGGATGCCTGAAGTACGTTTTCAATCTCCAAAGTAGTGGCAGTGCTGGCGGGAACTTCGCTGGCATACTTTGAACTCGTAAGAATGAT
>JAUHWE010000050.1 GCA_030424825.1 Verrucomicrobiia bacterium | reverse complement strand
TGCGTAATCTTGACTGCGTGGTGCTTTGCCAGGGCTTGAACACCATTCTCGGACTTTACATTGAAGCCGATAATTTCGGTGCCACCCGCACTCGCCTTTTGCACGTCGCTTTTGCTAACAACACCAATTCCAGACCGGACAATCTCCAGCGCTACCTTCTCACTCTTGATCTCCATCAAAGCATTCTTGATCGCCTCAACCGAGCCGTAAGTATCGCCCTTGATGATTAACCGAAGCGTCTTTTTCTGGTTCGCTGCGATTGCAGCAAAAAGCTTTTCCTGGGATGTAGGCATCCGGTCTTCAGCATCCGCCTTCTGTTCCGCCCGAACCCCTACCAGATTCTCTTCCGCTTCGCGCTTGGCCGCTTTTTCATTCTTAGCAGCGTGGAAGGTCGCCCCACAATCAGGAACACCCGACCAGCCAATAATTCGCACGGGGGTGGAAGGAGGGGCCACTTTCATGTTCTTGCCGTGCTCGTTGAAGAGCGCCTTCACTTTCGTGTAGTTGTGCCCGCATACGAGCGCATCGCCTACCTTTAAGGTACCGGCTTGTACAATCACAGTCGCAGTAGCGCCACGTCCGACTTCGACCTGTCCTTCAATAACGACTCCTTCCGCAGACTTCTTCGGATTCGCCTTTAATTCGAGAACCTCCGCCTGCAGCTGAACCATATCCAGAAGCTCGTCGATCCCGTCGCCCTTAAGCGCTGAAATCGCAACCGCAATCGTTTCTCCGCCCCAATCTTCCGGGGGAATACCACGCTCTTGCATCTGAGTTTTCACACGGTCGATATTCGCGCCGGGAGTGTCTATCTTATTGATCGCGACAATCGGCTGGACACCAGACTTTTGGATAAATTTCAGTGCCTCGTCAGTCTGGGGCATAAATCCGTCATCAGCGGCTACAATTAGAATCGCAACATCCGTCACATCCGCTCCCCGTGCCCGCATTGCATTGAATGCTGCGTGACCCGGTGTATCCAGGAATGTGATTTTCTTGTTCTTGTGCGACACTTGATAAGCGCCGATGTGCTGAGTAATGCCACCTGCTTCAGACGAAACGACGTTCTCCTTGCGAATAAAATCCAGCAGGGATGTCTTACCATGGTCCACATGTCCTAAAATACAAACTACAGGAGGACGCTCTTCAAGAAGCGCGGATTCATCGACTTCCTTAACTTCCTTTTTCTTCTTCGCCTTCAGGCCTTCACCACGATGACGAATCTCGAGAATTACACCTCGTTTTTCTGCTATCTTACTCGCAACATCCTCTTCTAAACTTTGATTGATGGAAGCGAAAATGCCCATCTCCATCAGTTCAGAGATCAACTTGAAAGGCTTCACCCCAAGTTCCGTCGCCAAGTCGCGCACCACGATTGGCGGCTTTAAAATGATCGTGCGAATCTCTCCAGATTCTTCAGCCGCCGGTTCTTTGTTCGCTTCAGGGACCGGAGCGCCAACCCCAACCGGTGATGTGGGGGCCGCCATGGGAGGAGGCCCTGCCGGGGTCGGAGATGGTGGTGGCGGGGGACCCGCGTTTGCTGGGCTCGCGACGGGAGGAGGCGTAGGTGCCTTTGCAACTGCCGGAGGGGGCAATGGACTGGGCGATTGAGGCGCTACCGGTTTGGGAGCGGCCGGTGCTGGAGCAGGTGGCGGAGGTGCCGCGACTTTTGCTGCCGCCGATTCTTTAGCAGCTTCCTTTTCCTCTTCGATCTGAGCCTTGGTCCGCACAAAGGCACTCGCCGAAGGCGGTGCGATCGGCTTCTCTTCTGCTTCTTTAGACTCCCCTTCTTCCGGAGAATCCGCTTGTGCAGCGTCCTCAGATTTATTCGCAAACTCTTCTTTCAAAGATTCCGCCGAAATATTGTCGACCGTGCTGGACGCGCTCTTGACTTGAAAGCCTCGCTCGCGGAGGAGATCAAGAAGCTCGGCGTTGTCCATTCCGATCTCTTTGGAAAGCTGATAGATTCGTACGCTCATGCGATAGATTTACGGTGCTAAATTTTAAGTAGTGCGATGCCTTTCCAATTAGATGCGAAATCCAGTTTTAAGAGGAAATATTCTGCTTCTCCAAGAAAGCATTCACTTTTGCCAAAATATCATCTGCTTGCTCAGCGTCAAAGCCAAGATCCTGCAAATCAGAAGATTCCACATCGAGGAACACCTCAGGACTGATCAGTCCGTTTTGAACGAGGCGAGCCGCCACTTCATCGTCGATTCCCTCGATTTGATTCAGGCCTTCGGCCGCTTGCTGCTGCTTCGCTTCCATGCTGACCTCGTGCACCTCTTCTTTAATGATGTCTATTTTCCATCCCACGAGCTTGGAAGTGAGGCGGGCATTCTGCCCCTTCCGTCCGATGGCAATCGCCAAATCGTCTTCCGACACCTCGATGCGAAGGCGTTTGTTCACTTCGTCTAGTTCCACGTTTCGAGGAATCGCCGGCTTGAGCGCTTCCAAAGCCAATTCCTTCGGGCCTTCGACGTAGCGGATGATATCGATTTTCTCGCCGCCAAGTTCACGGACAATACTCTTTACCCGCGCTCCTCGCGCGCCGACACACGCACCTACAGGATCTACTTTGGGATCGGACGAAGAAACGGCAATCTTGGTACGGTAGCCGGGCTCGCGGGCGAAGGCTTCGATCTTTACCGTTCCATCAGCGATTTCCGTCACTTCCAAATCAAATAGCCTGCGAACAAACTTGGGGCTCGAGCGGGTCAAAATTAGCTCGGGGCCACGGTTCGACGCTTCGATTTTCAGCAGGAAGCAACGAATGCGTTCGCCCGGCGCGTAATCCTCACCGGGAACTTGTTCCCGTGAAGGCATGATTGCTTCCGCTTTGCCAAGGTCGATACACAGGTCGCCCCGTTCCCGTCTCCGAACGATCCCACTTACAATGTCTCCGACTTGGTCCTTAAAATCGTCATAGATGCGCTCTTTCTCGAACTGGCGCAAGCGCTGCATGATCGCCTGGCGGGCGGTCTGGGCCGCTATCCGACCCAAATAGGCCGGGTCCATCTCCTTTTCATACATATCGCCCAACTGGATATCCGGCTGGTTCAAGCGCGCCTTTTCTAAAGGAATCTCATTCTTCGGATCGCTGACCGAATCAACCACTTCCAGCAGTGCCCACGCTTGCATCTTTCCATTTTTCGGATCGATCTCAACTTTGAGCTCCTGGCCCGCATTTACCCCTTTCGCGGCGGCATTCTTGATAGCTGTAACGATCGCAGAAATCATGTCTTCACGACCGATCCCTTTCTCTTTCTCCATGTACTCCAATACGGATAAAATTTCGCTGCTCATGATTGCTTTGCTGATGAAAAAAAAAGCGGGTCAAAGACCCACTTTTCATAAAATGAAAATTAAGGCAGGGAGTAAATTTCTCAGCCTTCTAAAAGTCAAGCGTCTCCTTAGAGAAGGAAGTCTAGTGGTAGAAAGCTCTAAAACCGCAGATTGACAGGGCCAGCGAAGTCCCATCCGAACACAGGGAAAAAAGCTGAAAATCCAGCGGCAGCCCAAACGATCTATGCCGCCGCATGTTTGATTTTCAGCATTCCTTGGACCCACCCATTCGATTTGGGAAAGCGGCCCGTTTCCAGAACACTCAAGCTGTTAAGGCTCTCTCCTAGATACTCAGGCACATTCCCCGCATACCAGTGAAACCAAAGCCCACTGAAGTCGCTTCCGCTTTGGGCCGCCAAAAGCGGGAGAAATCCGTCACAAATAAGCGTATCCAACTTGGATCCACTCACCGAGCGCCCTACGATCTTGTCAGAAACGATCTCCTGAATCTGCGAGATACCTACCGCCTTTCGATACTCGGTTGTGCGTTCTTCACCTATCGGATTGGCGGGAAGACGCGATGCCAATGAAAGAAGCAAGTCATGCCAGTCTGGCCGGTCAGAAATCCAGCGGCAAAACTGCTCGAGCCGAATCTTAGGATGATTTGCCGGGCGGACCCCCGAAGTGGTCCAAAAGTCCCGACCGGCTTCCCAAAGCTTTGCCACTTCGAGAGGCTTCGGTCGCATTTTCAATGCAGGATAGGCGGCAGCGACGTGCAACATGGGAATGCGATTGGCCGCATAACCCATGATTTCCAAGGCCGTCATGTGACATGCCTCGACCCAACCCAGGCGTTCAATCCTGAGCTTGGCAAATTTCTGCTTCATATTCCAACGTTCCAGTGCCGCGACTCTCAAGCACTCTCGCCGCTGCTCGATGCTCTGTTCAAACAGTTTCTCAAACGCCGCTTCACTGGAGCCTCCCGTCGACTCGATGATTGAATCTTCGCTCGCGTATTCTTCCAAGTCGTACCAAAGCAAATCCATCAATGAGACGGTAGGAACCACAGTCCGGGAAGCCGTCATCGTCTCGCCGTCCCTCGATCGAACAGGATGGTAGACGACGTGCAGCACAACGCGGTCGAAATTGGGATTTTCGTGGTGGCCGTGGGCTTTCCAGTCGTTTTGCGAGAAGTGGATCTCGACATCGCCCTCCACTGTTTCCCCGTCAATCTCGAGGATGCCCTCTTTAAAATCGGGACCCGCTAGCCGGTTCCAACGGCCGGGGAAAAGCACCCGCACTGGCCTCCCACAACTATCCAACAATCGCTTGGAATCAAAAGCGCCTTTCAGCCAGATTTTCTGGAGAACCAACTCACTGACTTGAAAGGGCCCATAAAGGCCCTGGAATTCTTCTACGCCTAGGGTAACATTCATCGGAGCGAACCCTCAATCTACAGAGGAATCCGATTTTCGAAAGCGTTTTTTGACGCATCTGCATTGTTTTTCAAACGAGACCGCTTCACTCGCCGTGCGGCGCCAACCTCCACCCGTAGCGCGGCAGGGGACATCGCTTCCGCACCACTCGCCTCAATCGAATGCACAATCGCCCGGTCCTCCGACGCCACGCGGATCCCTTCGGGTCGAGGGGCGCCGCTCACCAGTTGCTCGATCACCGCGTCCGCAGTCATCGAACTAGGCGAGAAAAGGACCACGAAAGAATCGTCTCCCAATGGCACCTGCCGGTCGATTTCGTTACCTTTCCCATCCAGAACAATCGTGATCCTCCACTCTTTCTCGTCGTGGATTTCTCTCAGCTCCTCCTGAAGAGCGTTTTGAATTCGGCTAATCCACCCTCCCGATCGTCTCTTTACCAGTCCCCAAGCGTGCGCGACGTTGAATCCGTCGACTATTAGGTGAATCTGCGCTTCCGGTTTGCCCATAGCTCTTCCTTTACACGTTGACCTCGCCAACGAGCGCTCCAATACAAAACCTACAGAAACATTGAATCCGTTGCATGAAAAACAATGACGATCCAGAATGGGAACTCGTCGATTCCCTCCCGAACGAAAAGAAGTCCCGCGAAAAGAAAGCGGTCAAGCTTCGCATTTCCAAGAAGTTCGTCATCGGAGCGATCATCGGGATCGGGATCGCCATTCTTTACCCGCCTTCGATCGTCAATTTGGGGCGCACCCTCTTCGCTTGGCGGTGGCTGGTGCTTTTGCTCGCCCTCTACTGGCTCGCCCGCTGGTTAATCCGTCGCAATACGCGTCGTTAGTTTTTACAATGCGAGTATCACTCGTCTCGACTTAAGATATCTGTATAAGAAGCTATTCGGAATTGCCTTGCTCGCCCACATTCTCGTGTTCGCATACATCGGACTCCGGCCTGGAACCGAAACATCCGACACCCATAGCCCCGAAAAAGCGGAACCCTCCGTTGACCCGATCTCCGAGGGGAATCGGCCCTCAGGACCCGAAGAAGACGATTTTCTAGAAGAGGTTGAACCCAAACCAGAACTCGCAATCATCGATGAGTTCTCCGGGGCAGTCTTCGACGTCTTGCCTGGAAACATCCGTACCGACGACCTCCGATCGGGTCTCCTATACGACTTCACCAACGACCGCCTCTTGTGGGAAAGAAACAGTGACGAGCCGGTCCGGATCGCCTCGATGACTAAAATGATGACTGCGCTGCTTGCCTTCGAGGATGAAGAGTCTCGCACCGACCTGTCGATGGATACGGTTATTCAAGTGACCAACGCCGCATTCAAAATTGGAGGAAGCCAAGTATGGCTCGACCCTCGAGAAAGTTTCACCCTCAAAGAGTTGCTTATTTCCATCATGGTTAAAAGCGCTAATGATTCTTCGTATCTGGTTGGTGAATACCTAGCCGAAGGAAGCATGGACCAATTTGTAGATCGAATGAATTTGAGAGCAGTAGAGCTCAACATGAATTCTACCCACTTTTTCAATGCCCACGGTCTACCGGAAGGAAACACGGGCAACACCGCATCCTGTCAGGATCTGGCCCGGCTCGCCATCGCTCTCATGCGATTCGACAAGGCCCTCGAATGGGCTTCCATCCCCACCTACGACTTTCGAGCGGATACCGGCAAACCAACTGTATTGGCCAATCACAATCGTCTCATATTCACCACCAAAGGAGTCGATGGATTGAAAACCGGATACACGAAAGGAGCTGGCTATTGCGTCACCGCGACCTGCCTTCGGGAGGGCCGCCGCCTCATCGCAGTAACGACTGGCTTCCAATCTAGCAAGCGCCGCGACACCTTCACCCAAGAGCTTATCAATTGGGGCTACAGTCAGCCTGTTGAACCCAACGACTAGTTGGTCCTAATAAAACTCAGCATAGGTATAGCGCTTCGGGAATCAAACAGCTTCTAGGTCTCTGGGATTTCCAAGCCCATGAATTGTCCCATCAAGCGAAACTGGCCTCGGACCATTTCCGATCCAAACACCACTTCACATCCACGCCCCAAGGCCGTCTTAAGCCATGGCGTTATTTTCGGCTTCGTGACGAGATCCATGATCAGGCAATCCGACCTCACCGAATCGAGAGGGATCGGCAAGCGAGGGTCGCCGTTCATTCCGACTGGCGATGCATTCACGATCAGGTCGAAATTTTCCAGCGCCGCTATTTCAAAAGTCCAATCAACCTTCGGAAAAGCGCTCACCAAAGACTCCTTGGCAAAGGCTAAACGTGTCAAATCGAGCTCTTGAATAGCAATCGTTCGTGCGCCAGAACTTGCAGCGGCATGAGCGATCGCCGCCCCCGCCGCACCCAAGCCGACGATTCCAAGGCTCTTGTTCTGGCAGGAGAAACCATGGTTACGAATCGCAGCGAGAAAGCCCAATCCATCCACCATGTCGCCCGACAAACAACCGTTCTCCACCTGAACTACGTTAAGGGCACCCAACTGCTTCGATCGATCGGACAGCTGATCCATATAGGGCACCGAGGCGTTCTTGTGGGGAACCGTGACCACACAGCCTCTCGCTCTTTTCGAGTTTCGCAAACAATTGAAAAAGATCCCTAATTCGGAAGAAGCCACCTTGATCGCCACCATTCGAGCTTCCAGGCCGCTTTCATAAAAGTACTGATTAAACAAATCCGGTGATTTCACCTGCTCAATCGGGTTTCCAATAATCGGATACAGGAAGCCGTCTGTCTCACTTAGGACTTCGAACATTACCGAAACACTAGACGCAATCCAAACCATTCGATCAACGAAAATCCTCAGAAGGTCGAACGACAGTGAAAGAAGCAGGGGTTGAAAACGGAATACCTCAGTCTGCTTCTCTTCCTTTCGGTCAAACTCTGATCCATCTGACCCACTTGGAACGAAAACATTGAAAAAGAAGTGTTTGGAGAATTCCTGACAACCCCGTCGGGATCACTGCTTCAAGCAAAGAGAAGTATTACCTCGAAATCGGTCAGCAAACTTCCGATGCTACCACAATTAGCGACTACTCTCCACCCAACTTGAATCACAATGCCCACTGTTCGTCTCAATCGTCTTCAGAAAATCTACCCGGGAAAGGGCAGAAACCCTCCTTTCGAAGCCGTGAAGAAAATCGACCTCGAAATCGGGGACCACGAGCTCATGGTCCTTGTCGGGCCCTCAGGATGCGGAAAGACAACCACACTCCGCATGATTGCCGGACTGGAAGAAATCAGCGAAGGGACGATCACGATCGACGACCGAATAATTAACGACCTGCCGCCGAAAGATCGCGATATCGCCATGGTTTTTCAGAACTACGCCCTCTACCCTCACATGACGGTATTCGAAAATATCGCCTTCGGGTTGAAGCTCCGCAAGCTTCCGAAACCAGAGATCAAAGAAAGAGTCGAGGAAGCGGCTCGAATACTCGGAATCGAAACTCTCTTGAATCGGTACCCCAAAGCGCTCTCCGGAGGATAGCGTCAACGGGTAGCGGTGGGACGGGCCATTGTTCGCCAGCCCAAGGTTTTCCTTTTCGACGAGCCGCTTTCAAATCTCGATGCGAAAACACGTGTTTCAACGCGCAAGGAGATATCCAAGCTCCACTCCAGTCTGAACGCCACCATGATTTACGTAACGCACGACCAGACTGAAGCGATGACCATGGGAGACCGCATTTGCGTGATGCACGAAGGGGAAATCATGCAAACCGCTCAGCCACTCGATCTTTACAATAAGCCCGCGAACCTCTTCGTAGCCGGATTTATTGGCAATCCCCCTATGAACTTCGTGAAGGGCCGCATCGAGCGGAAAGAAGGGAAACTTCAATTTCTAGAGATTAGTGATTCCGAGAATGCCATTCACGTCGAGCTAGATCCAGCCCTCGCCCATCAAGCCGAGCCTTTTGTAGGCAAAGATCTGATACTCGGGATTCGTCCCGAAAACATTCAGCTCTCAATGGACAAATCCCAGGTAGAAAAACCTGTCGAGCTAGACATTGAAATGGTCGAACCTTTAGGCAATGAAACATTGCTGCATTTGACGAATGGAACCACCTCTCTCACAGCACGCGCAACGAACGACTCCCCTTTCAAAGCGGGTCAACGAACCAAAGTCTCATTCGATCAAAAGAACGTGCACCTTTTCGACCCTATAACCGAGGCCTCCCTGGCATCGATCTAGCCGCACAGAACGAAGGTTCACGGAACAACCGACCCATCAGAGTCTATGACAAACTTCGGGGTACCGGTCCCGAGGGGATAACTTCCACAGACTCCCGTTCAATATTATTTTGAGGAGGAAGCAGTCTGGAAACGGATCACTCGATTTTTCCGATCAATCGCTTGATCGGTTTTGTGAATACCAGCAATAGCAAACCGGCTCCTGTGACCGTTAGGACTATCTGCATAAAAAGCCCTGGCATCTCGTTGAGAGCTTCCGGATTGAATCGGCCCGCCATCAGTCCGGCCAGCAGATTGCCTAGCGATGTTGCCAAAAACCAAATACCCATCATTTGCCCCACAAATCTTTTCGGTGCCAGTTTCGTGACCGAGCTTAAACCAACCGGGCTGAGGCAAAGCTCACCCATCGTGTGTAGCAGGTAGGTGAGGATCAGCCAATAAGGAGCCGCTTGATTGCCCGCCACAACAATCTTGGCCGCCACTACCATAACCAAGAAACCGAGCCCCAGGATCAAAAGCCCTAAGGCGAATTTTCCAGGCATCGAAGGATCCAGTTGACGTCGGGCCAGCTTTACCCAGACCGCCGCAAAAATCGGGGCCAGCACAACAATATAAAACGGATTTAGCGACTGGAACCAGCCCGCTGGTATTTCGAATCCAAATACCATTCGATCCGTGTGCCTGTCCGCAAAGAGATTCAGAGAGGACCCCGCCTGCTCAAATCCCGACCAAAATACGGCCGAAGTAATGAATAGCGCCACAATCACGAGAGTGTGTTTGCGTTCCATCGGAGTCAGCTTGCCTAACGAAAAAATGTAGACGAAAAAGGCAAAGGCCAACCCTTCGATTACGTAGGTGGTATTCTGCGCCAACACTAAGGCATTGAATTCCAGAATCCCTGTTAAGCCCATGACAACCGCCGCCAGAACAATCACGCAACCACCGATTACAGGATACCAGGCCCTGTCCACTCCACCTGCTTCGCTTGGAGGTGCCGCAGAGTGTAGCCCGGCATCTCCAAGACGGCCCGCCGAACGCTTGTATTGAATGACTCCTAGCAACATCCCGACACCGGCGGCTCCAAATCCAGCATGCCAGTTTACTTTCTCTCCCAGATAGCTACAAATGAGCGGCCCTAGGAACGCCCCCATGTTGATCCCCATGTAGAAGATAGTGAAACCCGCATCGCGTCGCGCCCCTCCTTCTGGATAAAGCTGTCCGACAATCGCACTCACGTTCGGTTTTAACAATCCCGTACCCACAACCACCAATACAAGCCCCACGAAAAAAGCCGAAGTCGAGGGAATCGCCAAGGTGAAGTGTCCGGCAGCGATGACAAGTCCCCCAATCCAGACGGCACGCTGAGCGCCCAAAAGCCGATCAGCGATCCAGCCACCCGGCAAGGCCCCCAGATAGACAAAAGCGGTGTACAAACCATAAATAGCGCTCGCCGTTTTATCATCGAGCCCCATACCCCCTGCGTTAACGGTATCCACCATGAAAAGGACCAGCAGGGCCCGCATTCCGTAGTAGCTAAAGCGCTCCCATAGTTCGGTGAAAAACAACGTGGATAGACCGGCGGGATGACCGAACCAGGTGGGGTTTGATTTCGCTTCCTGCATAATCAGTTTCTAAATCCCAAGCGCCGCCTTGGTTTCCACGAAGGCGCTCACCGCCTTATCCAATTCAACCCGGGTATGGGCAGCGCTGATCTGAGTACGTATGCGCGCCTTGCCTTCCGGGACGACGGGGAAACTAAAGCCAACAACGTAGATTCCCCGCTCCAGCATCGCATCGGCGAAACGGGAAGCCAACGAAGCCTCACCGAGCATGATGGGGACGATCGGATGTTCCCCAGGCACGATATCGAATCCAGCGGACGTCATCTTTTCCCGAAAGTAGCGGGTATTCGCTTCCAACTGGTCCCGCAATGAAGTGGACGCCTTGAGCAGTTCCAACGCCGCGATCGACCCCCCAACGATGCTGGGACACATCGTGTTGGAGAACAAATAAGGCCGGGATCGTTGGCGAAGCAGTTCGATGATTTCCTTTCTGCCACTCGTGTAACCGCCACTGGCGCCTCCCAAGGCTTTTCCAAGGGTTCCCGTTAGAATGTCGATTCGCTCCACAACACCACAATGTTCATGGGTCCCCTGACCGTGCGTCCCCATAAAACCTACCGCATGGGAATCGTCTACCATCACGAGCGCATTGTATTGGTCAGCCAAATCACAGATCTCTTTGAGCGGTGCAATAAATCCGTCCATGGAAAAAACGCCGTCTGTCGCGATCAGTTTAAATCGCGCTCCATTTCGATCGGCTTCTGCCAGCTTCGCCTCCAAATCGGCTAGGTCGCAATTCTTGTAGCGATACCGGCTCGCCTTGCAGAGACGTACTCCATCGATGATGGACGCGTGATTCAGCTCATCGCTGATGATAGCATCTTCCGCCCCGAGAAGAGTCTCAAAAAGGCCTCCATTGGCGTCGAAGCATGACGAATACAAAATAGTGTCCTCCGTTTCCAGAAAGTCACTCAAGCTCGATTCCAACTCCTTATGAATCCCCTGTGTGCCACAGATGAAGCGTACGCTCGCAAGTCCGTAACCCCACGTATCCAAAGCGTCATGAGAGGCCTGTCTAATTTCCGGATTCTGAGCGAGACCTAGATAGTTGTTGGCACAAAGATTGAGAACCTCTTGTCCGTCCGAAACACGGATCATGGTACCTTGCGGCGTCATGATCACCCGTTCGCTTTTGAACGTTCCGGCCGCTCGAATGGATTCGAGTTGCCCCGTGGCATGATCTATAAAATCAGAATTCATTAGTTTCAATCGTTCCAATCGAGGACTACTTTTCCGCAATCGCCCGATTCCATGGCAGCAAATCCTTTCTCAAATTCGGTGTAGTGTAGTCGATGGGTAATGACAGGCTTTATATTCATACCGCTCTCGAGCAACACGCTCATCTGATACCATGTCTCATACATTTCTCGCCCGTAAATTCCCTTTATCGTCAGCATATTGAAAATCACTTTGTTCCAGTCGATGTCAATTTTCTCACTCGGAATTCCGAGCATCGCTATTTTGCCACCGTGGCACATATTGTCGACCATTTCACTGAAGGCTCGCGGGTTGCCGCTCATCTCGAGACCGATATCAAATCCTTCTTTCATCCCTAGCTTAACCTGCAAATCAGCAATGCGGCCCGTTTTAACGTTCAGAGCAACGGTCGCTCCCATCTTTTTGGCGAGATCCAGACGGTATTCGTTCACATCGGTGATAACCACATGCCGCGCGCCTGCATGCTTGGCCACGGGAATCGCCATGATCCCAATCGGTCCTGCGCCAGTTATCAACACGTCCTCGCCCAGCAGTTCAAACGACAGTGCCGTGTGCACCGCATTGCCCAACGGATCGAAGATGCTGGCCACCTCCTCGTCTACGCCCTCGCGATGATGCCATACGTTGGTCATCGGTACACTGATGTATTCCGCAAATGCTCCTGGTCGATTAACCCCGATTCCAACGGTGTCTTTGCATAGGTGACGACGGCCTGCTAAACAATTCCGACAGCGCCCACAAACAACGTGGCCTTCGGCACTGACAATCTCGCCGACATGAAAGTCGTTCACATTGGATCCTACACTCACGACCTCCCCCACAAACTCGTGTCCCACTACCATGGGCACAGGGATTGTTTTCCGGGCCCACTCATCCCAAGTGTATATATGTAGATCCGTACCGCAGATTCCGGTTTTTCGAACTTTGATAAGGACGTCGTTAATGCCAACCTCTGGCTCCGGGACATCCTCGAGCCAGAGTCCCCGCTTTGCCTGTGTTTTGACTAGCGCTTTCATACTATCCTGCAATTATGTAGGTTATTCATGGGTACATTTTAACTATTGGAAACTTGCCTTGAATCCGCGTTCGATTCCCTTCGAGGTCGGAGTGACGGAACAACCACCTTTAGCCGTACCGCATAACTCATAGGGTGTCGACTTTCCAGACAGGAGGCTTCCACTTGGCTCGCCGCCAAACCGCAGCAAAGGGCGTCCTATCCGACTCGCCAACCCTGTCATGCGAACTTGAAGACCCACGTATGACGGGCCCCTGAGCATCGTTAAAAAAAGGGAAACATGATCGGATTCGCTCATTTCATTGAGGGTCATTGATGGATCCATCATTTTTGGCACTAATCTGCCTTAAAAGAAAGAAATTAACGATTCTCCCCCTTAACTTGGCCGAATTTCCAACTGCCAATCGCCGATGGATCAGGACGAGTCTCAATCTCCCCCAGTATCCCCATTACCCGCTCCCTTTTCTCACCGTCAATTCTAGTACGGGGTGGGCGAGTCAAACCCGAACCATAGCCGCAGTCGACGACGGCTCGCTTGAGATACCGGACCCGATTTGGATGCGTATCCAATTTGAGGAGCAGGATTTTGCCGAATCAATCGGCAGTTTCCGGAGGGCGACACGTTTTTTTTAATTTTGCCTACGATATCAAATTTATAATTGAAAAGGGAGCGCCACAAAGAGTTGTCTTCACCCACTGATTCGATCACCATTCTGATTCCCCTTAGAGAGTGCCTCAAAGCGTATTATGGAATCCAGAACACCCAAACCACTATCCCTACGTTCA
>JAUHWE010000713.1 GCA_030424825.1 Verrucomicrobiia bacterium | reverse complement strand
GCGTTGGATTCCCGATGTCCTGCAAGCGGCCGGGTTACATGGAATCCTCGTGCTCGTCTGGATCAGTGGCTTGATGTTCCTCTTGCGGATGTACGCAGAGCCGCTGGTCAAGCGGTTTTCGCCGACAGGAATGCTCTTGGGGGCATCGGCGCTTACCTTTATTAGCCTTCTGCTATTTAGTTATGTGGAAGCAAACATTCTCCCATTAATGTTTGCGGGTGCCATTTTTGCCGCTGGCATTGCGTTCTTTGTGCCGAACATGATTGGACTCATGACTGAGCGATTCCCAAAAGCGGGGTCTCTGGGCATCGTATTGCTGATCGGTATGGGCTTTGTGGGAGGCGGGATCTCCAATGCTGTGATGGGAGAGATCGCTGATAGTTATCTACCTGAAGCGTTGGACGAGCAATCTACAGTCCAGATTCTGGAGCAGATCGAACGGAAGTTTCCGGCATACCTGAATGATGCGCGGCAAGCGCAAGATGATCCTGAGGCGCTCGCGCGACTGGGGTATCGAGAGGTTGATGTCCAGAACATCCTCGACAGAACAAAAATCGCTCTTGATTACTATCGACAAAACGATCAGTTCCAGGGAGCTGCGACCGGGAATGCACTTCGGGCGCTGATTGATACCGGGATACCGCAGGAAGCCGAACTCACCCAGGAGGCTTCCGCAACATTGCGGCCTGCAGATAACTACGGTGGTCGTATGGCGTTTCGATGGGTGTCGCCAATTCCGGTTGTAGTTGGAATTATATTCCTGATTTGGTTTATCAGAGACTACCGAAAGGGTGGGTATCGAGTAGAGCACTTGGAAAAAAGGCAGGCAGCTGACGGGTCGCTCTAAGGTTTGATGATGATTCTGGTGTTGGTTCTGAATCTTCGTATTCTTGAATCAATAACACGGTCAAAATTCTAGGACTAGGAAACAGAAAGTGAATATTGCAATTGTAGGATTAGGATTCGGAGCTGAGTTCATTCCAATTTATCAAAAGCACCCGCATGCGAATTTGTACGCGATCTGTCAGCGTTCCGAAGCGGAGCTTAATAAAGTAGGGGATGCTTTTAACATCGATCCGGCTCAACGATATCGCTCGTACGAAAAGCTCTTGGAAGATCCAAATGTTGACGCCGTGCATATTAATACCCCCATTCAGTTCCATGCGGAGCACACGCTCATGGCGCTGCGTGCTGGCAAGCATGTTTCATGTACTGTACCGATGGCCACAACGGTTGAAGATTGCAAGGAAATCGTAGAGACGGTCGCAGAAACGGGTCTCAAGTACACAATGGCGGAAACAGTTGTGTATAGCCGTGAGTATCTCTTTGTGAAAGAGCTCTACGAGAAAGGTGAGTTGGGCAAGATCCAGTATTTGCAGGCTAGCCACCCCCAGGATATGGAAGGTTGGCCCGACTACTGGCAGTACATGAAGCCCATGCATTACGCGACTCATGTTGTCAGTCCCGTCCTGGGACTCACCGACAAAGAAGCGGAATACGTATCGTGTTTCGGTTCGGGAACTATCAGCGATGACCTTCTCGAAAAGTCAGGCTCCCCATTTGCGGTAGAAACTTGCCACATCAAGTTGAAAGACTCTGACTTGTCCGCTCACATTTATCGCTCTTTGTTTGATACGGCACGTCAGTATCGAGAAAGCTTTGATGTCTACGGTACCAAGAAGTCTTTTGAATGGCCGCTTATTGAAGGGGAGGATCCGGTTATTCATACGGCCAAGAAACCAGAACCGGAAATACCCGAGCGCGTAAAGGTGCCGGACTACGGGCATCTTTTGCCGGAAGAGATTCGCGAGTTTACATTGGAAGGAGTGTATGACTCGGATGAACATGCTCACCTGTCCTTTATTCAGGGCGGTGGTCACGGGGGTTCTCACCCGCACCTGGTACATGAGTTTGTCGACTCAATTGTTAACGATCGTGATCCTTATCCCAATGCGGTCCAGGCTGCCAACTGGACCTGTGTTGGCTTGTTGGCCCATGAGTCAGCGATGGAGGGAGGAGTCATAAAACGACTTCCTGACTTCACGTTATCGGCAAAATAGAAGTTTTGAAATTTCTGTTATTTAAATATAAACGGAACGAGGCCACGAACTGATGAAAAAACAACTCTATCTATGCTCCCCCCTGATCTTTCTTTTAGCCCTGACGGCGTGTGGCGGCGGGAGTAATGGAACCTCGGAGCAGGCAAGTGCCGCTGTTCAAACTACCGGAAGCGCTGCTCAGACAACCGGGACAGCGGCTCGGAAATCTTCTGCTACCGGCAAAAAGAGCCGACTCAATAATTTCGTTGATTGGGCGACCTATCGTGGCGACCAGGAAGGAACTGCGTACTCGAGTCTAAGCCAGATTACGCCGGAAAATGTTCAGTTGCTGGAAGAGGTTTGGCACTACGATACGAGAAACCTCGTCGGGCCGGGCATGGAGTCTAACCCCATCATCATAAATGGGGTCATGTACTTTGCCGACCCTGAACTAAACCTGGTGGCCCTCGATGCGGCAACCGGTGAAGAGTTGTGGCTGTTCGATCCCTCTTTGCATGATCCTCGAGGCGACGACTTTCCCTCCGGGATTCAACGTGCAGAGGTGTACTGGGAAGATGAAAATGGGGAAAACGCCAGGATCTTCCACCTGGCTAAAGACATTATCTGGGCAGTGAACCCCGAAGATG